>JADYYF010000107.1 GCA_020853795.1 Candidatus Zixiibacteriota bacterium | reverse complement strand
CTCGTCAATCTCGTCATACGGCGACACCGCCACCGTCACGATCTCCATCCCATTCCAGCGCCCGCGGTCAACAATCCACGCCGCCGCCGACTGCTCAGCGGCGCCCTCAAGTCGTTTCAGCTCATTCTCATAGAAGTCTTCAGCCCGCAGGACATCCCCCGCGAAGGTCGCAATCTTGTCCCACTTCTGGGCCGATTGTGACTTCAGAATCTCAGCGACTCCCCACCGGTCGGCCATTACTGAATCAATCTCCCCACCTTTCACCACCAGCCGCAGCAAAAAGACCGGTAACCCGCGTTCACTGATAACGTATTTATTATCAACAGCTTGAGTCTCGCTCCCCAAAGTGGCATTCGTCGGACTTGCCAACAGTTCCAGATCTGAGAAGCTCAGCAACACGCTATTGGCCGCATCGCCGTTGAAGGCCACTAACATCATGGCCAACAACGCTATAATTGAGCTTATGCTACGAATACTCATCTCGATGCGCCTGTTAACTTCGTTTTGCCACTCCTTATTCACGCAACCGACATGCCGACAACCGATGCATACGCCATCTTTGCAAATCATTGTAATAAATCACATTACGACGATTTTTGTTGTATCAGTCTGAGACACTCCCGTTTTCGTCCATTTCCGGCTCATCCAGACATTGGCCTAGCCCTATAGTTATGGGGAGCTTACAATTTCGTGTTTTTTTCCTGATTTTTGCCTTGACTTATACCTCAAAAGTGTTGAACTTGGGGGAAGAGTGGGGAATTTAGGGTAACCCCGGTTCTGGTAGGTCGTAAGTGTCTAATTTTACAGGGCGTTATACCGTTTCGGTAGACGGCAAGGGCAGAATCGCCATCCCGGCGAAACTTCGAGCCATCGCCGCCCAGCAAGGGTCGGAAAAGTTCATCGTCCGCATCGGCTTCGATGGCTGCCTCGACCTCTATTCCGAGGCCGAATACAAGCGCGTCTCGGAACAAATGACCTCCAAGCAACCGATCGATGCCCGGAAAGCGCGCTTCCTGAAGCGCTATATCCACCCCAACTCGGCAGAAGGCGTACCGGATACTCAAGGTCGGATCGCGATTCCGCGGCACTTGCTCGATAGTGCCCGAATCACCGACAAAGTCTTGATCCTCGGCGTCGGAGAAAAAATCGAACTCTGGAACGAGGACCAATTCAACACTTACCAGCAGTCGTTCGATATGAGCGCGGAAGAGGTCGTCGAGAATCTGTTCGGACTCGGCTCATAGCGCGGCGCACACGCCGGTTCTCCTTCACGAAGTCCTGAGTTTAGTTCCTGCCGACGCGCGCCTGGTGATCGACCTCACCGTCGGCGCCGCCGGGCACGCGGAAGCCATACTTGCTCGTTTGCGAAAGGACGCACGTTTGATCGGTTTTGACAGGGACATCGACGCGGTGAACATCGCCCGCACTCGCCTTCAGGTGTATAATCATCAGGTCACGCTGGTGCACGACTCCTACGCCAACTTCGATCTGCACCTGCCGCCGACTGCGAAGGGGACCGTGGATTTCGCCTTGCTCGATTTAGGCCTCTCGTCGCTGCAGTTGGAACAATCCGGCCGCGGCTTCGCACATCAGGCGCTCGCCGATCCGCTCGATCTGCGCTTCGATGCCTCTGCCGGCATTCCAGCCCATCAGCGTCTGCGTCAGACTGATTCGCACGAACTCTCGCGCATTCTCGCCGAATACGGCGAAATCGCGCAGCCGCGCCGCGTCGCCGCCGCCATCAGCCAGGCCGCCAAGGCCGGTCGCCTGCTCACCGTCGCCGATCTCGTCGCCGCGGTACAGCCGCTGGCCCGTCGCGAGAAAACCAAGCAGTTCTTCTCGCAGATCTGGCAGGCGCTCCGCATCTGGATCAACGACGAACTCGCCCAGCTCGATACCGTGCTGCCGAAAATCGTCGATTATCTCCGCCCGCAGGGCGTACTCGCAGTCATCAGCTTCCACTCGTTGGAAGACCGCGCCGTCAAACTATTCTTCGCGACGCAGGAACATCCCTGCGTCTGCCCGCCCGCGCTGCCGGTCTGCGCCTGCGGGCGCCAACCCACGTTGCAACGGATTACGCGCAAGGCTGTCAAACCGGGCGCGGCTGAAATACACTCGAATCCGCGTTCGCGTAGTGCCCGCCTTCGGGCTGCGATGAAGTTAGTTACCTCTTGAGGACGTGAGGCGGTCCGCCACGGACCGGTGGACCGCCTCACACTGGTTGCAGGGATGCGTAAGTCAGTTTGGTCGGAACAGAAAGCTCTCCAGAAGAATCAGAAGCGCCGCCGCGTCGTCGCCTTCTTCGGACTGCTCACGCTCATTCTCGTCTTCGCCTACCTCTTCGTCTGGCAGCGCGTCCGCACTCTCGAACTCGCTGAAGAACACTCCGACCGCAAGGCGACGGTTCGGCTGCTCAAGGAAAAATGCCAGTCCCTCCAATACGAAGTCGAATATCTCTCTTCGCTCGAAAATATCGAACGCATCGCGCGCCACGACCTCGCCATGATCTCGCAACAGGAAGCGCAGCTTGTCAAGTTTACGCTGCCCAGGGCCGCCCAGCCGGCGGCGAGCGCGCCGAAACCCGATTCCGTCAAGTCTGCCGCCGGCAAATCGTCCGTCCACAAATCTCCGGTCAATAAATCCACGGCTAAGAAGAAGGGAAGCTCAAAGGGCAGAGTATGACGGGGAGCGGCTTCTTTATCTCGCGCGGTCGCGTTTACACTCTCATCATCGTTGTCTCGTTCGTCTGGCTGGCGATCATCGGCCGGTTGATCAATATCCAGCTGGTTCGCGGCGACCAGTACCGCCGCATCGCCGACTCGCAGAGCAAGGGTGAAATCGAAGTCCCCGCCGAGCGCGGCCGTATTCTCGATGCCCAGGGCCGCACCCTCGCCGGTAACGTCGCCCGCCGCTCCTTCTTCGCTTATCCCCAGACCGAACACGATGCCGTCGAGATTGCCAATTTCATCGCCCCCTATATGGGTGTCTCCCGCTCGACGCTGCGCGACAAGCTGAAGAGCCGCACCGAGCAGTTCACCTGGCTCTGCCGCCAGGTCGACGCCGAGAAGGCCGATGCCATCGCCGAACGCAACCTCCCCGGCCTCTTCAGCCAGCGCGAGATGCAGCGCTCCTATCCCCGCGAGGCACTCGGCCGCGACCTCCTCGGCGCTGTCGATACCGATAACCGCGGCATCTCCGGCCTCGAACTCGCCCTTAACGACGTCCTCGTCGGCACCCCCGGTAAATCCCGCGTCGAACGCGACGCCGTCGGCAATATCTATCGTGTCGCCGGCAAGGATCTCGTCGATCCCCACAACGGCAACGACGTCCAACTCACCATCGATCTGGATTGGCAAGCCATCGTCGAGGAAGAACTCAAGCGTGGTGTCGACACTTTCTCCGCGCAATCCGGCATGGCCGTCTTCATCAAGCCGAATGATGGCGCCGTCCTCGCCATGGCATCCTACTATCCCTATTCCAAATCCGGCGCCTCGCAGAAAAACGAAGTCATCGCCGATGTCTTCGAGCCCGGCTCGGTCTACAAACTGGTCGCCATCGCCGGCGCACTCGAAGAGGGCACTGTCCATCCGACCGACATCTTCAACTGCGGCGGCGGCAAAGCGCTCTTCGGCAGTAAGTGGCTCCACGACGACAAGAATTGGGGTGCTCTGCCGGTGCACGATGTCTTCGTCTACTCCTCCAACATCGGCACCGCCCGCGTCGCCTGCAAACTCGGTCCGCAGATGCTCTACAAGTATGCCAAGTATTTCGGCTTCGGCATGCGCACCGGTATCGATGTCCCCGGCGAAATGCCCGGCATGCTGCGCGAACCGCGCAAATGGTCCGAATTCTGGACTGCCCAGCTCGCGATGGGTCACGGCCTCGGCACCACCGCTCTGCAGCTTGCCGCCGCCTTCAACGTTGTTGCCTCCGACGGTAGCCTCTATCAGCCTTATCTGATCCAGCAGGTCACCGCCCCCGACGGCACAATCGTCGATAAACGCTCGCCGACACGCGTCCGCACGCTGCTGTCGCCCGAAACTAGTGCCACCATGCGCCGGTTCATGCGCGACGTTGTCGACACCGGCACGGCCAAGTACAGCAAATCCAAAGTCGTCACCTTTGCCGGCAAAACCGGCACCGCCCAGAAGGTCAACTTCGAGACTGGTGGCTATTTCGACAATCGCTACATCTCCACCTTCGCCGGCTTCTTCCCGGCGGACAACCCCGTCGCCGTCGGCGTTATCGTCCTCGACGACCCCCAGCCGGTCCACTACGCCGGCATGACCTCCGGCCGCATCTTCCGCCGCATCGCCGAGCGTATCTCCACCAAGGAGAAGATTGCTCCCTCCGCGCTCTTCGCGCAGCAGCAGGAAAAGTTCGCGCCGCGCAAAATCCGCGTCCCCGATCTGCAGGGACACACCCTATCGACTGTCAAAGAACTCCTCGATACCATCGCGCTCGATGTCTCCTTCGTTTCCACTGGCGACATCATCGCCCTGCAGGTGCCCGAAGGCGGCACCACCTTGCTCGAAGGCGAACGCCTCATCATCCACCTCACCGGCGCCGAACCCGACTCGACCGGCGAATTTGCCGGCCTCGTCGGCCTTTCCGTGCGCAATGCCATCGCGCGCCTCAAGGATTGGGGCTATAGCTTCTCCGTCGAAGGCTCCGGCTTCGTCAAGCAAGTCGTGGAGATTGTCCCCGAAACCCCGGCTGCCACCCGCAGCCTCAAACTCATTTGCAGCGTGGATTAGGGCAGGTACGCATGGTCACTTTTGGCGAACTCGTCGAACGCGTGGAGGACATCAAGATTACCGGCGACCCGACTGTGACCATCAATAAGGTCGAAGTCGACAGCCGCCTGATCACCACTGACGATCTCTTCGTCGCCATTCCCGGTTTCGCCGATGACGGCCTCAAGTACGTCGCCGATGCCGCCCATCGCGGTGCTGTCGCCGTCGTCGCACCCGTCGCCGTCGCGACGCCGCTGCGCGTCGTCGGTATCGTCGGCGATATCCGCCGTGCCGTCGCCCGCATTGCCGCCCGCTACTACGACTATCCGAGCCGTAAACTCAAACTCGTCGTCGTTACCGGCACCAACGGCAAAACCACCATCACCTGGCTGCTCAAGTCGATCCTCGAACAGCGCGGCAAACCGGTCGGCGTCATCGGCACCCTCGGCTACTTCACCGCCGAACACGTCTTTGACCCGGTCAATACCACCCCCGGCCCGCTGGATCTCGAGCGCCTGCTGACGATCATGCACAACGAGGGCGTTCGCTACGTCGCCATGGAGGTCTCCTCCCACGCGCTCTCGATGAACCGCGTCGACGAACTCGAATTCCAGGTCGCCGCGATCTGCAACATCACTCAGGACCATTTTGACTATCACAAGACCTTCGAGAATTATCGCGACGCCAAGGCGCGCTTGCTCGACCTCGTCGAGGGCGCTGCCAAGTGGGCCGTGCTCAACCGCGACGATCCCAGCTTCGAGTATCTGGAGAAACGCGTCCGCTCCTCATCCCTCAGCTTCTCCTTCGAAAATCGCCGGGCCGACGTGCGCCTCGAAGACCTGATTATGTCCACCTCCGGCTCGAGCTTCACGCTCGTCACGCCGCTGGGCAAGGAACGCGTCAATCTCAAGCTGCTTGGCCGCTTCAATGTCGAGAACGCCCTCTGCGCTTCCGCCTGCGCCCTGGCGCTCGGCCTCGATCCCCTGACCATCGCCCGCGGCCTCGAAGAGCGCGAATTCGTCAACGGCCGCGCGCACAAGGTTGATGTCGGCCAGCCGTTCACCGTCCTGATCGACTATGCCCATACGCCCGATGCGCTCGCCAAGATTCTCGATACCGCGCGCCAGATCTGCAAGGGCCGCCTGCTCGTCCTCTTCGGCTGTGGCGGCGACCGCGACCGCACCAAACGCCCGCTGATGGCTCAGGCCGTCTCCACGCGCGCCGATGTCGTCATTGTCACTTCCGACAATCCGCGCACCGAGGATCCGCTGGCCATCATCGCAGAAATCAAGCCGGGCCTCGATCGCTCGAAAGAAACCGTGATCCAGCCTGACCGTCGTGCCGCAATCGCCGAAGCCCTGGCGCTCTGCCGTCCCGACGATCTGCTCGTGATCGCCGGCAAAGGCCACGAGAACTACCAGATCCTCGGTACGCACAAAATCCACTTCGACGATCGCGAAATCGTCGAAGAAATCCTGCGCGGGAGGACGGCATGATCTCCGGCACTTTGCGCGAATTCGCCGCCGCCTTCGGCCGGCCGTTTTTGCAGTCGGATGCCGTGCTCGACACCTCCTTCACCGGCGTCACCATCGACAGCCGCCAACCGCTGCCGGGCTCCATCTTCGTCGCCATCGTTGGCGAAAATCAGGATGGCCACAACTTTGTCAAGGCCGCTGTCGCCGCCGGTTCGCCGATCGTCATCGTTAACAAGTCCCGCTTCGCCGAGTTCTCGGCATTGCCGGAAACCGTCGTCGTCGGCGTCGATGACACCCTCGCCGCGTTGCAGCAATTGGCACAGAGCTACCTGCGGATTTTAGATCCGCGCAAAGTCGCCGTTACCGGCACCAACGGCAAAACCACTTGCAAGAACCTGATCGCCGGCGTGCTCGGCGCGAAGTACCGGGTCTGCGCGTCCAGAGGCAACCTCAATAACCAGTTTGGCGTGCCGCTCTCGATTTTCGAGTTCGATCGCAATTGCGAAATTGCCGTCTTCGAGTTCGGCATGTCCACCCCCGGAGAGATCAAGAATCTCGTCGAGCTGTACGATCCCGATGTCCGCGTCATCCTCAATATCGGCCCGGCTCATCTGGAAACGATGAAAACGATCGACGCCATCGCCGAAGCCAAATTCGAATTGCTCCACAACAGCAGTGAATCCGACTGGGCGGTGCTGAATTTCGACGACCCCAACGTCCGCTCGCGCTCCTATCGCTACCGCGTTCAGAAGCTTACTTTCGCCGCGAACACCGAAGGCGATGTGCGCGCCGAGCGCGTCTTCATGAACGGCTCCGGCCACGGCCATCTTGTGTATGCCGGTCAGGAAATTATCCTGCCGGTACTCGGCGTACATCACGTCACCAACTGTCTGGCCGCCATCGCCGTGGCACGCATCTTCGACGTTCCCTTTGCCGCCGTCAAGGAGCGCATCGAAAAGTTCGTCCCTGCCGGCAATCGCATGACCGCCGAGGACTTCCACGGCCTGACGATTATCAATGACGCTTACAACTCCAATCCCGTCTCCGCCAAGGGCGCCCTTGACACCATCGCCGCCATGCAGGTCCGCGGCCGTCGCGTCGTCGTCTTCGGCGATATGCTCGAACTGGGCGAACAGGCGCCGGAATTCCATGCCGACCTCGGCCGCAAACTCGCCGAGTCGCGCGTCGACCGCCTGATCCTGCTCGGTGAATTTGCCCAGCTCGTCCGCGACGCTGCCATCCGCCGTGGCATGGACGCCGACGCCATTGCGATCGCGGCCACTCACGATGATGCCGTGCAAATGCTGTCCGCTTACCTGCGCTCCGGCGATCTGTTGCTGCTGAAAGCCTCGCGCGGACTCAAACTCGAAATCGTTGAACAAGGCCTCAAAGCGACCTGGGGACGGAGCAACTGATGTTCTATTTGCTACTGTACCCGCTCGTCGACCATATCAACTTTTTCAACATCTTTCGCTACATCACTTTCCGTTCGGCGATGGCGACCGTCACCGCGCTCTTCATCAGCCTGATCCTTGGCCCCGCGCTGATTCGGATGCTCAAGCGCAACCAGGTCAAAGAGAGCATTCGCACCGACGGCCCGCAGTCGCACCTCTCCAAGGAAGGCACCCCGACTATGGGCGGCCTGATCATCCTTGCTGCCATCGTGATCCCGACCTTTCTCTGGGCCGACCTGACCAATCGCTTCGTGCTCTATATGCTGCTGGTCACCGTCTGGGTCGGCGCGATCGGCTTCATGGACGACTACCTCAAGGCCATCAAGCATCAGAAGAAGGGTCTCGTCGGCCGCAAGAAACTCGTCGGCCAAATCTCCATCGGCGTTCTCCTGGCCTGTCTGCTTTACTACCTGCCGCCGACGCCGACCTTCGACATGACCACCGATATCCCGTTCTTCAAGAATTATCACCTCGTCTTCCCGTTTGCGCTTTTCATCCCGTTTGTCGTCATCGTCATCACCGGCTCCTCGAACGCGGTGAACCTGACCGACGGCCTCGACGGCCTCGCCATCGGCCTGACGACCATCTGCTTCGTCGCCTTCGCCGGCATGGCCTATATCACCGGCCGTACCGACTTTTCCGATTATCTCGATATCGTCTATCTGCCCGGCGCCGGCGAATTGACCGTCTTCTGCTCCGCCGCGATCGGTGCCGGCCTCGGCTTTCTGTGGTACAACACCCATCCGGCGCAGGTCTTCATGGGCGATACCGGCGCGCTGGCGCTCGGCGGAATTCTCGGCGCCCTCGCCATCCTTCTGAAAAAAGAAATTCTGTTGGTGATCGTAGGGGGAGTCTTTGTGGCTGAGGCACTCTCAGTCATCTTGCAAGTGTCCTCTTTCAAATTGCGGGGAAAGCGGATCTTCAAAATGGCTCCCCTCCATCATCACTTCGAACTAATCGGCTGGCACGAAAGCAAGGTGGTCGTGCGCTTCTGGATCGTCGGCGTCCTGCTGGCCCTCCTGACGCTTTCCACTTTCAAGATCAGGTAGCGATGAGGATCGATCTGGTGCAAGGCAAGCGAATTTCAATTCTCGGTATGGCGCGCTCCGGAACCGCCGTCGCCTCGCTGATCAAACACTATGGCGGCATCCCCTTCGTCTCCGAAATGAAACCGCGCGAGCAGGTCGCGGCCCAGGCGCAACGACTCGAACTGGAGGGCATCGCCTTCGAAACCGGCGGCCATACCGACCGCGCCCTCGCCGATGTCGACTTCTTCGTGATCTCCCCCGGCATCCCGGCGACCGCGCCGTTCCTGCTCGACATCGAGCGCCGTCACCTGCCGGTCTTCTCCGAAATTGAGGTCACTTCCTGGCTCTGTCCGGCCACTATTGCCGCTGTCAGCGGGACCAACGGCAAATCGACCACCACCGCTCTGGCTGCGCATCTGCTCACCACCGCCGGCAAACGCGCCGTCGCTACCGGCAACATCGGCTCGCCCTTTGCGCAAGATGTTCTCGCGCTGACCGCCGCCGATTATGCCGTCGTCGAGGTCTCCAGCTTCCAGTTGGAACGCATCGAGACGTTCCGCCCCAAAGTCGCGGCCCTGCTCAACATCACGCCCGACCATCTCGACCGCTATAAAGAAATGTCCGCTTATATCGAAGCCAAACTGCGCATCGCCGATGCCATGGAGCCCGATGATTTCCTCGTGCTGAATGCCGATGATGACGTTCTCCGCGATGCCAAATTCTTTGGCCGTCCCACGATTTTGCAGTTCTCGACCCGTCGGTCGATCGCCGCTGGCGTCTTTGTCAAGGATGACGCGCTTGTGTACGCGCTCGGGGGCAGATCAGGGATGATCTGCCCCACGCGCGATCTCGGCATCCCCGGCCCTCACAATGTCGCCAATGCCGCCGCCGCCGCGACCATGATGCTCTCCCTCGGACTCGCCCCCGAGCAGATCGCCGCCGGCCTGCGCAGCTTTAAAGGCATCGCCCATCGCATCGAATTCGTCGCCGAGATCAACGGCGTCCGCTACGTCAACGATTCCAAGGCCACCAACGTCGACTCCGTCACCGTCGCGTTGCAGTCGTTCACCCGTCCGCTGATCGTGATCATGGGCGGCCGCGACAAGGGCGGCGCTTTCACCACCCTCGCGCCGCTGCTGCGCGCTCACGTCAAGACGGTCATCCTGATCGGCGAGGCAACCCCGATCATCGAATCCCAACTGCAGGGGGTCGTACCCATGCGCCGGGCCGCCGACATCAATGCTGCCGTCGACCAGGCCGCGGCCATGGCCGTTGCCGGCGACGTCGTCTTGCTCTCGCCCGGCTGCGCCTCCTTCGATCAATTCCGCGATTTCGAAGATCGCGGCGACAAATTCAAACTCGCCGTCGCCCAATTGGCGGCAGGGAAGTCGCGATGAACAAACCGCGTGAACTCGACAAGACCTTGATCGTCGTCGTCGGCTTGCTGCTCCTGATCGGCACCGTGATCGTCTACTCCGCCTCGGCCATGTTCGCCGGCACCCGCTACGGCAACGACACCTTTTTCTTCCAGCGCCAACTGATCTGGCTCGGACTTTCGGCGACGGCGCTCTTCGTCGCCGCCCGTCTCAATTACCGCGCCCTCTGCAATCTCGCCTGGCCGCTGCTGGCCGTCGCGCTCGCGCTGCTCATCGTCGTGCTCTTCACCCGCGATATCAACGGCGCCCGGCGCTGGATCGACCTCGGCTTCTTCAAGTTCCAACCCTCCGAGGTCTTCAAGTACGTCGTCATCATCTTCATGGCCGCGCTGCTGACCGTGAAACGCGACAAGATCCAGCAATTCTCGTCGATGTTCTTCCCGCTCTTCCCGGTGCTCGCCGTCGGCTTCGGACTGATCCTCCTCCAGCCGAACCTCGGCACCGTGCTCGTCCTCGCTGCCGTCACCTTTATCCTGCTCTTCGTCGCCGGCATTCGCCAACGCCTGCTGGCGCTCTTTCTCGGCAGCATGGCCGCCGTTGCCTTCATCATGGTCTATGTCATCGGTTACAAACGTGCCCGCGTCGATACCTACCTCGACTCGGTCTCCGATCCGCTGCTTGCCAGTTATCAGGTCAAGCAGTCGATCCTCGCCATCGGCTCCGGCGGACTTTTCGGCAAGGGTCTCGGCCGCGGCAGCGCTAAGCTCTTCTATCTGCCCGCGCCTCATACCGACTTCATCTTTGCCACCCTCGCCGAAGAGGGCGGCTTCATCGTTGCCACCGTTGTGCTGATCCTCTTTGGTATCCTGGTCTGGCGCGGTATTCGCATCGCCATTCACTCGGCCGATCTCACCGGCTTCTATCTGGCGCTCGGCATCACGCTGGTGATCTTCTGCCAGGCTGCGACCAATCTGCTGGTCGCCACCGCGATGATCCCCGCCACCGGCCTGCCGCTGCCGTTCCTGAGTTACGGCGGTTCCTCGATGCTGTTTTCCTGCATCGCCGTCGGCATCCTGCTCAACGTCAGCCGCTACACCGTTGCCACCCCGCAACTGTTTCGCTCGGGGGTCAAGTGAGGAAGATCATGTTTGCCGGCGGTGGCACCGGCGGGCATTTGTTTCCCGCCTTCGCGATTGCTGATGAATTCCAGCGCCGCCTCGGCAGCAACTGCCAGATTCGCTTCTTCATCACCGGTCGCGACCTCGAACGCAAACTCATCGGCGGCCGCGGCTATGGTATGACCAGGATCAACGTCCGCGGCCTCAAGCGCGGCTCGCTCGTCGGCAATGCGCTCTTCCTCCCGATCCTCTCGCTCGGCATCGCGCAGGCCATCGCCAAAATCATCGCCTTCAACCCCGACCTCGTTGTCGGCACCGGCGGTTACCTGTCGTTTCCCGCTGTCCTCGGCGCCAAGATCACACGCCGCCCGGCCTTTATTCAGGAACAGAACTCCTTCGCCGGCGTCGCCACGCGCCAGCTCTCCCGCTTCGCCGACTTGATCTTTCTGGCGTACGAACAAGCCGCCGCGCGACTGGCCTTCCGCGAGAAGTGCATCCTCTCCGGCAACCCGGTCAACACTGCGATCGGCACCGTCGAGCGCGAACAGGCACTGGCGCGCTTCAATCTCGATCCGACCAAACAGACCTTGCTGATTCTCGGCGGCAGTCAGGGTGCCGCGTCGATCAATGCGAAAATCACTTCTTCGCTGCCCGACTTCCAGCGCCTGGCGAATTTGCAGCTCCTCTGGCAGTGCGGTAATCATCCGGCCAGCATCGCGAGCTTCAACTCCAGCGGCGTCGCCGGGAAGGCCCTCGCCTTTGTCGAGGACATGCCCGCCGCTTACGCCTGTGCCGACCTGATCCTCTGCCGCGCCGGCGCGCTCACTCTCGCCGAGGTCACCGCCGCGGCCAAACCGTCGATCGTGGTGCCGTATCCGCACGCCACCGACGACCACCAGACCAAAAACGCCGAGACTCTCGTCGAGGCCGGTGGCGCGATCCTGGTCAAGGATGACCAGCTCGCCGCCCTCAATCTGGTCAGCCTTGTGCAGCAACTCTTCAGCGACGAAGCCAAACTGTTCGCCATGAGCAGCGCCGCCGGCTCGCTCGGTCGCAAAGGCGCGGCCGAAGCCATCGTGCAGCGCATCTTTGAATACATGGGGTGGAGATGAAATTCGGAAAAATCAAGAAACTGCACTTCGTCGGCATCGGCGGCATCGGCATGTGCGGCATCGCCGAAGTCTTGCACAACCAGGGCTACGCCGTCACCGGCTCCGATATGGCGTTGACCGAGGTCACCGAGCACCTGCAACAACTCGGCATCAAAGTCTATGAGGGCCACCGAACCGAAAACGTCAATAACGCCGACTGCGTCGTGATCTCCTCCGCCGTCCACGAGGACAACCCGGAGATCATCGAGGCCCGCCGCCGCAAGATCCCGGTCATCCGCCGCGCCGAAATGCTCGGCGAACTGATGCGCCTCAAGTTCGGCATCGGCGTCGCCGGCACCCACGGTAAAACCACCACCACCTCGATGCTCGGCCACATCTTTGTCGAGGCCGGTCTCGACCCGACCGTCATGGTCGGCGGCCGCGTCATTTCCTTCCAGACTACGGTCAAGCTCGGCCAGGGCGACCTGTTGATCGCCGAGGCCGACGAATACGATCGCTCGTTCTTGTCGCTGACCCCTTCCGTCGCCGTCCTGACCACGCTCGAGGCTGACCATCTCGACTACTACAAGGACCTCGACGAGATCAAGGTTGCCTTTACGCAATTCGCCAATAAAGTGCCCTTCTATGGCACGATTCATCTCAATCTCGACGAGTCCAATCTCGTCAGCCTGATCCCGCATCTGATTCGCCCGATCCGCACCTTCGGACTCAAATCGCAAGCCGACCTGCGCGCCGATAACGTGCATCAGGAGGGCACCACGATTCGCTTCAGCGTCTACCATCACAACCGGCACCTCGGCGATATTGCGCTGCCGCGCCCCGGCGTCTTCAACGTCAAAAACGCCCTCGCCGCCATCTCCGTCGCGCTCGAGTCCGACATTCCATTTGCGACAATCAAGAAAGCCCTCGAGAACTTCCGCGGTGTCAACCGCCGCTTTGACCTGATCGGCGAGAAGAACGGCATCAAGGTCTACGACGACTACGCCCACCATCCGACCGAGATCGAAGTTACCCTGCAGGCCGCGCGCATCGCCTTCAAGCACCGCCTGATTGTCATCTTCCAGCCGCACCTGTTCAGCCGCACCAAGGACTTCTACGAGGAGTTCGCCAAGTCGCTGCTGACTTGCGATATGCTGATCCTGGCTAAAATCTACCCCGCGCGCGAACAACCGATTCCCGGCGTGACCGCGCGCATGATTAGCGACGCCTCCGCCAGCTTCGGCCACAAGAACGTTCAGTACGTCGAAGACGTCGCCCAGATCCCCGGCATCGTCGCCAAATATGCCCAATCCGGCGATGTCGTCTTCACCATCGGTGCGGGCGATATCTATCGCACCGCGCCCAAAATCCTGGAGGCGATCGGCCGATGAGACGCTTCGCCACCTACTTCTTCTTCTTCTCGCTGTTGCTGCTCGGCGCCGGTTATGGCCTCAAGTCGTATCCGTTGCTCAAGGTCAGCTACGTCCAGGTGGTCGGCTCCGACAAACTCACTGCGGCCGATCTGCCGGTTTCCGTCGGCCAGAATCTCCTCGCGGTCGACTTCGAGGCGGTCGTGTCCGCCGCGATGAAACACCAATACATCGCGAGCGTCGCCGCCAAAGCTGATCACTACGGCAAGGTCACTGTTGCCGTCACCGAAAAGGTGCCGGTCAGCTACATCTACATTGACGATCTCTACGGCCTGACCCACCGCGGCGAGTTGATTCCGTCGAATCTCAACGATTCCGGCCGCCACCTGCCGATCGTTCGCGGCATCAAACTCGAACGCCCGTACCCGTTCTCGCAGACCGACCACGCCGACCTGCGCGCTGTTATCGAAGTGATTCAGTCCATGCAGGCGCAGAAGCCGAAGCTATTTGAAGCACTCTCCGAGGTTGTCGCGGCCGACGGCGAACTCAAGCTCATCTTCGAACCCGGCTCGATTGTCGTGAATCTCGGCTGGGGACACACCGAGGACAAACTCGCGCGACTCGAAGAAATTCTCATGACCAATAAGAACCCCGGGATCGATATCGATCTCCGGTTGGCGGATATCGCTGTGATGAAATCAAGAATGACGAATAGAGAGGTGAACCATGGGATCTGAAAGAGTGGTATGCGGACTCGATATCGGCACCACCAAGATTTGCGCCCTCATCTGCCGGCCCGTATCGGAAGGTGATGACGAAATCATCGGTGTCGGTACGGCTCCGTCCGAAGGACTTAAGAAAGGCGTCGTCGTCAACCTCGAAAAGACGATCGGCTCCATCCAGCGCGCCGTCAGCTCCGCCGAGGAAATGGCCGGCGTCAATATCGAGTCGGTCTATGCCGGAATCGCCGGCGATCATATCAAGAGCATCAACTCCAAGGGCGTGATCGCCGTCAGCCGCTCCGACAACGAAATCTCCGAGTACGACGTCCACCGCGTGATCGAGGCCGCCAAGTCATTCGCGATTCCGGCCGACCGCGAGGTGATCCACGTCCTGCCGCAGGAGTACATCGTCGACGACCAGGGCGGTATCAAAGACCCGACCGGGATGTCCGGCGTGCGTCTCGAGGCGGAAGTCCATATCGTCACCGGTGCGACCACCTCGGCGCAAAACATCTACAAGTCGATCAAGCGCGCCGGCTACGATGTCCGCGACCTCGTGCTCCAGCCACTGGCCTCCGCCATGTGCGTCCTCCATGAGGACGAAAAGGACCTCGGCACCGTCCTCATCGACCTCGGCGGCGGTACCACCGATATCGCCCTCTTCACCGACTCCTCGGTGCGCCACACCGCGATCATCGGCCTCGGCGGCCGCAATATCACCAATGACCTCGCCATCGGCCTGCGCACCCCGATCGACACCGCCGAGCAGATCAAGCTCGACTTCGGCGCCGCCATGGCCAATCTCGTCAACGCCGATGAGGTCATCAGCATCCCCTCCGTCGGCGAGCGCCCGCCCCGCGACGTCTCGCTCGGCGTTGTGGCCAGCATCATCCAGCCCCGCGTCGAAGAAATCTTCAAGATGGTGCTGCTGGAACTCAAGCGCACCAACTGCTACCAGTCCGTCGCCGGCGGCATCGTCCTGACCGGCGGCGGCTCGATGCTGCGCGGCATCGACCTGCTGGCCGAACAAATTTTTGATCTGCCGGTGCGCGTCGGCACTCCGCGCGGCTTCGGCGGCATGTCGCACATCGTCACCAACCCGATGTATTCGACCGCCTTCGGCCTCGTACGCTATGGCCTCGACCATCCCGACAAGGGCAAGAAGGAAACCGGTGTCTTTAATCGCGCCTTTGGGCGCCTGGAGAAGGCTTTCAATTCGTTGTTCAACTTCTAAGGTCTGAAAACAACAACCCAAGGATGAGGTAGGAAATATGACGTTTGAACTTGTGGACTTCACCGACCGCGCCAAGATCAAGGTGGTCGGCGTCGGGGGCGCCGGCGGCAACGCCGTCAACCGGATGATTGATCAAAAACTCAACGGCGTCGAATTCGTCTCGATCAACACCGACGCCCAGGCCCTCGAATTCTCCCGCGCCGAGCAACGCTTCCAGATCGGCAAATCGCTGACCCGCGGCCTCGGCGCCGGCGCGCGCCCCGAGATCGGCAAGCAGGCTATCGAGGAAGACCGCGCGGAAGTTGCCAGGCTGCTCGACGGCGCCGATCTGGTCTTCGTTACCGCCGGCATGGGCGGCGGTACCGGCACCGGCGCCGCGCCCGCCGTCGCCGAAATCGCCCGCGAACTCGGCGCCCTGACTGTCGCCATCGTCACCAAACCGTTCGACTTCGAGGGCCGCAAACGCATGAACCGCGCCCTCGGCGGCATCGACGATCTCAAGTCCCGCGTCGATACCCTCATCGTCATCCCCAACCAGCGCCTCCTGCAGGTCGTCGATCCCTCGACCCGCCTGACCGAGGCCTTCCTGATGGCCGACGATGTCCTCCTGCGCGCCACCCGCGGCATCTCCGATCTGATCACCGTTCCCGGCTTGATTAATTGCGACTTCGCCGATGTCCGCACCGTCATGCTCGAAATGGGCGACGCCATGATGGGCTCCGGCTGGGGCCGCGGCGAAAACAAAGCCGCCAATGCCGCCCGCATGGCCATCAATTCGCCGTTGCTCGAAGATGTCAACATCTCCGGCGCCAAGGGCCTGTTGATGAACATCACCGGCGGCCCCGATATGACCCTCTACGAGGTCAACGAAGCCACGACCGTGATCTATGACGCCGCCGGCGCCGATGCCAACATTATCTTCGGCGCGGTGATCGACCCGACCCTCGATGACGAAATTCGCGTCACCGTGATTGCCACCGGCTTCGGCACCGCCAAGCGTGAATTGGCCGAGAAGCTCGAACGCCTCGAGCGCCTCGAACGCACCAACGTCGAAACCGTCGACCTCTTCGAGAAAGCCGTCGAGCGCCAATCGCGCCCGATGGTCGTCGGCATCGATGGCGACATCAAGTCCGATGACTTTGTTGCCGCACCTGTCGGTGAAGAAGTTGACATGGAGGACCTGGAAATCCCGGCCTTCCTCCGCAACCGCGTGAAGTAGGGAAGTGGTACCGTGCGACCGGAATTATCCCAGTGCGAACGCCACCGCCTGGCGCTGTTGCTGCGCGCGCAACAACGCGCCACGTCGCGACGCAATCTGACCACGTACACAGTCGTGGGTTCGACTTCAGTCGAACAACCGATGGGACAATTCGCCATGATTGCCCGTGATTGCCGTGCGTTGATTTCTCGTTATCCCGGCGCATCAGCTTTGCGTCTGGCTCGCACATCAGCTTCGTGCCTTTCTCGCGAATTCGCCTTTTGTCCTTCTCGCGCATCAGTCGCTTGTCTTTCCCGCGCGTCAGCAGCTTGTCATTCTCACGCCGGCGGCTGCCGCAGGCGTCTTGGTTTCTCATGCGCCGACCGCAAGATTGTTTCTGCCGCCGACTCTCTCAGGTCGCGTCGGCTCGAAGATAAACTGAAGGCTGGGCTAATGTCGTAAACCGACCTACCACGACAACTTGGGTTACGTACGTTCCGCCCCGACTGCCATCAGTCGGGGCGCATTCTTATCGGATCAATCCAGTCAACCCATTGTAGGTCAGGATCCCTGTGATCCTGACGTATAACTTGTCCATCCCTGTGATCCTGACGTCGAACTTGTCTGCTACTGCAGGCCTTTCGAAACCGCGCCGTCAGGCACGCCGTCAGGAATCCCCTTCTCAAATGCGCCGTCAGGAATCCCTTCCTGATGGCTTTGGATTCTGCGTTCTGCCTTCGAGACCGCGCCGTCCGCATTCCCTTCCTGACGGTTGCAGACATTGCGTTCTGCCTCCGATATCACGCCGTCAGGGATCCCTCCTGACGGCTTTGGTGTTTTGATGCTCCGAGATTCACCTGCGACCAGACAACGGGTGGAAAAATCCTCCCCTCTCCTTTTGGGAGAGGGGCCGGGGGTGAGGGTCCGTTGCGGCAGGTCTTGATCCCGCGCGGGATTGTAATCTGCCGCCCGCCTGCTTGCTCTCGATAGCAGCAGCCAAACTCGATTCCCGCCTCAGCGGAAATGACACTCAACCCCCTCCCCGGGGAAAGGGGCAGGGGGGAAGGCGAGTTCCCCCCTCATTCCCCTTGCCATCCCCGCTCCACGAATGTTATATTCGCACTACGAGGATCATTATGTCCACCAAACCGATCACCGCCGAAGTGGCGCTGGTGCCCAACTATCTCTTTCACCTCCCCGCCGTCGCCCGCGCCGGTTACGATTCCGACTATGCCGACCGCTACGCCGCCACGGTCAACGACGACGACCGCCGCTTCATCACCGACCACCGTGAACTCTTCCGTTTCGGCGCCGGTCAGGGCGGACCGATGTGCAACTTCGCGCTCTTCATGCCGATCATGCTCGACCTCGACTGTCGCGGCGCCGTCGACGAACTCCTGCGTTTGGTCATCGATACTTTGCGCACCGGGGAGACTGAACCTCTCTTCCAGCGCTACCACCGTCGCTGCCAGCACCTGCGCGACACCTGGTTTGCCCCTGATCCGGAACAGATCATCGCCTGCCGCCGGGAACTCCCCGTCGTCGAGCGCTACGCCGATATTGTCTATCACAACTGGAATCGCTACCAGTCTGAGGTCTGGCCGCTCGAATGCCGCCTGATTCAGGTTGTCGCCACGCAAATCAACGCCCACTTCGTCGGCTGCGATACCGTCGGCGAGTGGGAGCGCCTGACCGGCCGCGAATTCCGCACCCCCGGCTGCAAAATCATCCTCTGCAGCGCGCTGAAAAACGGCCCCAACGCCAATTCCATGGGCTACGATCGCATCGTCTTCTGGTCGGGTCAGGAACTGAATTGGACGCTTGATTTCATCTCACACGAAATCGGCACCCACTTGATGATCGATGTCGTCCGCACCTTGCAAGCCGACGCCACGGTCGACTGGCAGGAGATGTACGCCGCTTACGAAAGCCTCTGCCGCTATCTCAACGCCCGTGTGCTCGGCCGGGAACCGCTGTACGATCTCAAGCAGTTCCACGCCGCCGCATATGCCTCCCTTTACGAAAAGCTGATTCCCGATCCGCTGATGTGCGATTATCCCCGGGCGGTCAAGGAAGCGGTCGCGTGGCGGAAACGGACAAATGAAAAGCCGTCATAGTTGCCTATGACGGCTGCAATTCAGTCTAATCGCTTACAGTCGGATTAGTGGACCTTGGTGACCTTGCCGGCCTTGATGCAGCGCGTGCAGACGCGCACCGTCTTGACCCGGCCGTCGACGCGCGCGCGCAACGATTTCAGGTTGGCATTGAAGCGGCGATTGGTCAGGTTGTGGGCGTGCGAAACGTTGTGTCCGAAGACTGGGCCCTTGCCGCAAATATCACAAGCTCTCGACAATTCTCATACCTCCAGCAGAACTTAGACTACCATTATACGCATTCCTCCCGCCAATGCAAGTCTCTCGTAACTTTATTTTCTTCCCCCTAAAAAACCCTTTGCGGATCGTAAAGTCGACCGTATTATAGATGCGACCGGGAGACCCAGATAATTAGACCGGATATCCCCGGCCTGGTCGGCTCCAGAAGCGCTCAAGCAACGCGAGGAGCACACCGTAAGTACTCT
>JADYYF010000106.1 GCA_020853795.1 Candidatus Zixiibacteriota bacterium | reverse complement strand
CGGCACCGACGCGGTACTTCTCATCGTGTGTGACTTGGAATAACTCGATGTAGTTTTGCGCCAGTCGCGCTTCCGACTCAAGGAGCTTCTCGAATCCAACGCCACTCCAATCGGCGAACATGGCCGTTCGACAAATTCCGCCCCAGATGCTGTCGATCAGCTTTGCTTGGGCCGCAAATGTCTGCGTGACTTCGCCGCGAAACAGTGGTTCGCCGCTCGGGCCGGTCGCATTGTAGAGAAACAAGTTCAAATCGGGCTGCGGCGTCTTGGGCTGATTGCCGAACCCGCCGTACACCGAATCGTACTGCGCGTAGATCGCGGTCTCGGCTTCCCTCAGGACTTGCTCGTTGGGCCGGCGAAATCGCAGGTTTGTCAGGCTGGCGCGAAACAGGCTGTCGAGCCGCGTCGCCTGGATTTCTACCACTGCCGGCGTACTCTGCCACGCGTCAAGCACGCGATCCATCAACACGCGGAACGTGTCCGCTGGGATATTTGTCGCTCCACCGAAAGGCAGCCCGGCCGGTGTCAGGAAGATGCATGACGGTAGGCCGCCCAACGTGTAGCGATCATACACATTCGGCAGTTCCTCCGAGTTGATCTTGATGGGAATCGTTGCCTCATTGATCGTGCGGGCGATCTCTGGTCGCGTGAACGTGTGCAACTCCATTTCTGCACACTGCCGGCACCACGGCGCCGTCAGGTACAGCAAGATTGGTTTCTTCTGATCTTGGGCCCGCTTCCAACTCTCCGTCTGCCATGTCTGCCATTTGACGACGCCATCGCCCTTGCCGCCGCTTTGTGACGAGCCGCACGACAGCGCCGCCAACACCCCCAACGCCAACAGCGCGCTCCGCAGCGCCAGCCTCGAAAACGTACTTGTCTTCCGCTTCACTTCCATATCCTCTCGGCCGAATGCCGCTACTTGGGCACCCGGATCAGCAAAACCAAACCCAGCAATAGAAAAATCGCATTCGTGCCCCAGGCGGCGACCAACGGTGAGATAATATCGTTGTGTCCCATCTCGATCCCGACCTTGACCAGGGTAAAAAATACAAATGAGATTCCCATCGACAATCCGAAACTGATGCCCAGTCCGGCGCGGCGCGGATTCGACGCCAGCGCCACACCGATCAGGATGATGATGACGTTGATGAACGGAAACGCGATCTTGTTGTAGAGATCGACCAACTGCACCGTTACCTTTTTGCCCAACTGCCGGCTGACTTCGATGAACTCCTTCAGCTTGAAGTAACCCATCGAATAGGCATCCTGTCGCGTGAACCAGTCCTCAAACAGATTCGGCTGCTCGCGGTAGTCGCTCAGGACCAGCGAATCGTGAGCGCTGCTGCGAATCGGCTGCGCCGCCGACTCGAGATCGCCGATCGCGCGGATGACAACCCCGTGGGCGATCCAGACGGAATCGCGCCACTGCAAGCGCTTCATCGTCGTGATTTCCTTGAGCGTGCGTCCATCAAATCTCTGCACCACGACATCCTCACCGCTCAGTGATTGCGACATGTAGCTGCCGAACTGGAAGATGCGGCCGTCCAGCCCTTGGAACAGCTGATTCCGGTAGACATTCGCCGTCTCCGGCCGTCGGCGCTCGATCTTCTCTGCTTTGATGATGTTCTTCCGATAGTTGGCTTCGGGCAGAATAATCTCCCCGAATACCCACAGACCGCCGGCAATTAGAAACCCGCCCATTACCAGAATCCCGGCGATGCGGTAGATCGAAATGCCGGCCGCCTTCATTGCCGTCAACTCATTGGTCTTGGCCAGCAGACCAATCGAGAAGATTGCCGCCAGCAGCGTGGCGATTGGGCACGTGAGGACGACGATAAACGGCGTGAAGTAGGCATAATAAAGCGCGATATCCTTCGTCTCCGCCCCCGATTCGACGAAGCGCCCGATGTTTTCCACAAGATTGACGAGATCGAAGATGATGATGAAACAGAGGATCGACACGAAAAATGTCAGGAAGAATCGCTTGAGCAGGTAGCGGGCCAGGATACTCACAAGCTTGCGCTCCGCCAGAAGATCATCCGCAGTGCCGCCACGAAGCTCTTTTCGCTGCGCACCCAGTATATCAAGATCAACCCCGTCATCACCATCAACACGTTGGCCGCCCACATCGCAACGCCCGGAGCGACGATCAATCGATCGGCCAACTGCTCGCCTCCGATCAGGAACGCCCAATAGACCGTGAACAACCCGATCGAGATGCCGATCGAAAGCGCCATCCCACCGCCGCGACTCACGACCCCCAGCGGCGCACCGATCAGGATGAACGCCAAACACGCCGCCGGCAGCGCGTACTTTTTGTGAATCTCAACACTGTACTTTGAGATGAGCTTGATGTTGGTAATGATCTGCGTCCGCCGGGTCTTGAAGAGTCGGGTCAATTGCGATATTCCGGCGGCGGCCTGCGAGTACTGGTATTCCAGCCACTCTTTCTCTCCGCGATTGGTAGCGGTCAACGGTTTGGCCGGGGGATTCAGAAGCCTGGTCAACGCCGAGTCGGTGTCAAGCCGAAGCGCTTCGCGATAATCGGCATTTTCTTTCTCCCACCCGTGCACCTTCTCCAGCATCTGGTTGGCCGACATCTCGCGATCGCCGCGATAGTCTTGCTCGGTCTCCTTCAACCGCGTTTCCAGGTTTCCGACTTTGAACGTCTGTGAAGTGAACGACGAAATCCGGTACTCGCGTGCCTTGTCGCGTTCCTGCTCGTGGATTTGGCCGTCCATCAGATGGAAGGTGATCATCTCGTCCTGCGGCGAAAACTCTACCACTCCCGAGTCGGCGGTAATTGTCCGGTTGACATTCTGATTGGTGCGGTCATAGATCACTGCGCCCTTGATGCGCGAAGTCTTGTGGTCGATCTCGTTTACCAGAACGATATAGCCCGGAATATTCTCCACGAACACACCCGGCTGCAGTTGAAACGTGGGCCGCAGGCGGCCGATGTCGCCGCGCAGGTTCGAAGCCATGTGATTGGCATCGGGCAGCACCTCATTGTTGAACCAGATCAAGCCTGCGCCGATCAACCCGCTGGCAATGAAGACCGGAATCATCAGGCGAATCAGGTCGATCCCCAGCGACTTGACTGCGAGAATTTCCTTGTCGGCGGTCATCCGCCCGAACGCCATCAATGTTGCCACCAGCACGGCCATCGGCACGGCCAGAGCCAACATCCAGGCCAGATTCAGTACCAGGAATTTGATCACGGTCCAGGCGGACAAGTCCTTGCCGATGATCAACTCCAGCATGTGCGGAATGAAGTCGATGATCAGCACGAAGGTGACGACGAAGAAGCCGAAAAAGAACGGCCCGATGTGCTCCTTGAGCACGTAGCGTGACAGAATTAACACGACCGATTCTACACCTGATGACGCTCATCGGGCAAGGAAAAACAATCGCGGCAGCTAAACGGAGGTATGGCCGCCGCCGTTGCCGAAGCCAAGCCAGCGTTGCTGCGACACGACCATGAGCGTACAGCCGGCGGTGATCAGAATACCCCCGACCATCTCCCGGAACGTCGGCAATTGACCGAATACCAGCAAAGCCAGCAACAGCACAAACACCGGCTGACTCTGGCTGATGACCGCCGCCCGCGACAGCGGCATCCGCTTCAATCCGGCCAGATACAGGAGTCGGGTAAGCAGCGGTCCCAAAATCCCCAGCGCCAGCACCCCCGGCCAGACCTTGTCCAGCCAGGTGAACTCTCTGCTGACTGCCGCGAAGATTACCCAGTACAGCGCGCACATGATCAGGTTGCGGATCGATGTCAGCAGCAACGGCGGAATTGTCTTCAGCGCTTGCTTCGAGCAGAACTCCGCGAAGCCGAAGAGCAGCGCACCGGACAGCACGAGCCAGAAGCCGGTGGTATATTCCACCCGCAAGTTCACTCGCATCAGCACTATCCCGGCAACCGACAGTACCGCCCCAATCGACTCCCAAACCGTCAACCGTTCCTTGAGAAAGAGAATCCCGAGAACAATGGCGACCGGCACCTCCGCGCGATTCAGAAACGCCGCCAGCGACGGATCCATTCGCTGTACCCCCGACCAGAAAGCGAGCACCGAGATCACCGACGTCAACGCAAAGAGCAACAGCCACTTCCAGCCGACGCGCGGAATGGTCACGAGTTGCCTCAACCCGCCGGCCCGCAGCGCAAACGGAATCAGCACAATTGAAGCCACGGAAAATATCAGTGTGTTCATCAGGAACGCTGAGATCGATTCCAGATTCCATTTGCCGACTACCGTCGCCATGGCCGAAGCGATGGCGGAACCGACGGAGTAGACGTAGCCGGTGCCGGTTCGCGGCGTCAACGCTCCCGCTGTCGGCGGCTGCTTGCCGCACTCCAGTTGCGACTCTCTGTTGTCTTGCTGATTCACCGCTGCCTGATGATTACCACAACAAAGCATTCAAGTTAGCGTTCCTGTCAGTCGAGTCAAGCGGATCAGTGGAGACTCCGCGAATACGGTGACCACTCTGATTGCGGCCATAAAAAAACGGGCGGTGCCGTTTCCGACCACCACCCGCATCTAATCCGGAAATTTTTGGGTCTACTTGATCCAGCGCAAACCGGCAAATGCGGCATTATCGCAGAATTCGATCCACTTGCCGGTCAACGGCAAGTGATTGTCGGCGGCGTCGGCCGCGTAGCCAAATTCGCCCTTCAGTGTGCCCTTGAAGCTATTGTTGTGATCGGTGTAGAATCCCGCAAAGTACCCGTGCCCGCTGCCGCAGATCGGGCACATCGTGGGATCATCATAAATCCAGGTGCCGTACACATAGTACCACACCACCGTCAGCGCGCCCGGAGAAACGACCCCCTCAAATGTCCGTGCTCCGGTGTTGGAGGTGGCAAAGGTGCCCGCCAGAAAGCCGAATACCGAGCCGTCGGGATTGAGCCATTGACCGTTAAATGTTCCGCTTGCCCCGGCATTGTCGTCGCGCACCCACTCGCCGACGATCATGCCGCTCGGGCACGATGACGAGTAGATCTTGCGTGCGTTAATGGCAAACCCGTGCTGGTTACTGACGATGTGAAACTCGCTGAGATTCGCGAGTTCCTCGAGGTTGTAGCTGATCGTGAACGGCGTCGTCGCAAAGGTCAACTCCGGCGCGGTGATGTATACAATGTCTTTGTCAACGTAGAGCAGGCAGTTCAGGCCGTCAAAATCATTGGCGGTAAACGAAGTCCAGGCCACCATGGCTGGATTGTTAGTCGGGATCAAATGATCTTGATTGTTCTCGAAGCTGATCGTGTGCAGCAGATCGAACGTCACGACGCCGTTGACGGACAGAGTACCACTCCAGTCAACCGGTGCAGCGCCCGGGGTGCCAGTATTCAACAGACTGCCCCATAGGATCGTGATCGCGTAGACGTCGTAGTTGTCGTACGGCGGCGAATCCGGCTGCATGCCGGTATGCGCCTGCATCTCCGGGTCGCTCACCTCAATTCCGACCGGCACCGCGAACCGACTCAGCATCGTCGCAACCTGTGCCGGCATCGGCGCGTCTTGCTGTTCGTTCTCAGGCGCGCTGGCTTGTTCGCTGCAGCTCCACAAGACGGCTGCGAGCATGACGGCAAGAAGCAGAAATATTTTTCTCATAAACACCTCGCTCTGTGCACAATCTCGGCCAATTACGGACCTTCCCGCCCGAAACCCGTTCAAGATTCGATCTCTTCCTATAGACGAAAACTAATCAGGAACGTCAAAACGCGCAAGAGGGTATTCTGAAAAGACGCCAGCTTGCAGGCTCACACTTAGCGAACCAATTCTGGCCAGTAGGACAGCACCCGCTTCAGCTCCAGATGCGCCACCAACAGGGAATAGCGGTCGGCCAGAGCATCCGTTTCGATCTGCTGAACCTCAAGCTCCGTATCGAGATAGTCGCTGTTGGTGATTAGGCCGGTGGAAAAAGACACCGCGGCAATCTCCAGCGCCTTTCGCGCTAATACCAGCCGCTCCTCGGTTATCCGCGACTTCGCAGAGATTTTGTCAGTTTCAGCGCGCAGTGTCTCCACCGCCGTTGTCGTCTGGCTCACGATCTGCTCAATCTCCAAGTCCAGCGTTCGCTGCCGCTCGATTTCCTCGGCTCGACGCGCCCGGGCCCGGCCACCGTCGAAAATCGGGTAACTCACCACGGCACCCCCACTGTAGTTGAACAGCAGTTTGTCGGGGTCAGGCAAGTACGAGTTTTTCCAACCCACGAATGAAACCAGCGACAGCGACGGCCGCAGCTGTTCCAGGCCGATCGTCAATTGCGACACTTCCTGCTGTTTCCGCAGCGCGATCACCTCCGGCTTTTGCATCGCCAGGCGCTCCACTTCCGGTGCGGTCGTCTCCGGAGCTGTAACCACGAGTTCGGCCAGCGACTGCGCAATTTCCGGCAGTGCTGTATTGTCGAGGCCGATCGACTCAGCGAGACTCAGCTGCGCGCTGCGCAATTCCGCCGTTGCCACGGCTAACTGCTCTTGATAGACCTTGACCTGCATCTCGCTCTTGAGCAAGTCGAATTGCGAAACCAGACCGTTGTCGAAAAGCACGCGCGCGTCATCAAGGTGGCGTTGCGACGTCGCTACATACCGTTCCGCCAAGCGTGCTCGTTCGGCGATCATTGCCGCCGTAACGTATTCGCGGGTCACCTGATAAGCGACGTCATCCTGCGTGCCGGCCAATGCGGTTTCAGACATCTCGCGCCCCAGTACCGCCATGCTGACCGCCTTACGCCGTTTCCCGAAATCAAGAAGCAGATATCCGCCCTGGAGGCGCGTGTCGACGACATGGTGGGTGGCCGTTTGGATTTCCGGGAATTCGATCGGCAGCGGGAGGTTTATCGCCAGTTTCGGCAGCCGCGAATTGTAGGTATAGGAACCGCTCAGCTGGAATTGCGGCAGATAGGCGGTTCGCGCCGTGCCGACCTTTGTCTGGCTCTCGATAACACGGCTCTGCAACGTGGCGACCGAATGGTTCTGCTTCAGCGCCAATTCCAGAGCCCCCTGAAGGGTCAAGGCGGCTGCATGCCCGGCCAGAGCGAAGACCGCCAATAGACCAGCCCAAAACACAACTCTCTGCATGAGGATTAAGAAAGAGATCACGCCGGACACGGCAAGCACTTTCAGAAAAACAGTGAACATCACCCCGGATCGGCCGTATATTGACAGTGGCTGGACACGGGGCGCAGTGTGCCCATGAGTCCGGCGGAAAGGCTCAGAAGATTCATGCTGCGTCGTATCTCGCTCATAGTGTTCCTCCTCTTCCTGGTGATGGCCATTTACGTCGCGGTGAAGCCCAATCGCACCGTGACCACTTCATCTTCCGAAGCCTACCGTCATTATCAGGCCGGCGTGGGAGCACATGAAGAGCTCTATCTCCGCCAGGCGATGGAGGAGTTCGAGAAGGCAATCCAACTCGACTCCCAATTTGCCATGGCTGAAGCCCATCTGGCCGATGTCTACAGCGGTATGGGTTTTGCCAAGAAAGCTGAAGAAATGCGCGCGCGCGCCATCGCGCACAAGTCCCATACCAGTCCGCGCGAACAGCTGCTGATCGACTGCTATCAGGCCGGGTGGGAGCGCAACAACGAGAAGAGCTATCAGATTGCGCAGGAACTCTATCGGCAGTATCCCGAGGATCTCGATGCTATCAGCACCTTAGCCTACCGCGAATGGGGCCTGAGTCATTGGGATCGCGCCCTTGAGCTCTTCCAGCAGATCACCAAGCGGTTTCCCGATCACGCACCCGCTTACAACATGCTCGGCTACCTGAATTACTATCTCGGCCGCTACGACGATGCGCTGGCGATGCTCGATCGGTATATCGAGCTCAGTCGCGATCAGGCCAATCCCCATGATTCTCGCGGCGAAATCCTCCATGCCCTGGGCCGCTACGACGAGGCGATCAACGAATTCCGGCAGGCTTTCAACATCAATCCCGATTTTGATTTCGCCGTCTTGCATCTCGCCCAGACCTATCAGACCCTTGGTCAGAACCGCCAGGTTGAGTACTGCTTCAATATTCTTCGAGGACAAGCTCCGAATGAAGCGAAAGCCCGACAATATGCCATCCACTACGCCCGTCAACTCGCATACCGCGATGAACTGGACTCCGCCAGACGCATGATGAGTTCCTTGGTTGACAAATTGGCGGCGACTAAAGACGATGCCATCGGCGATGCCGCCTTCTCCCTCGGCGCACTCTACTACCGTCAACGCAACTTGGACTCGCTCCGACAAGTATGGGACGGGTCGCGGGCGTGGATGGCCGAGCGCGCCAAGCAAGTTCCGGCTATTGTCGAGACTCCCGGCTGGAAGATCTACGACTCCTTCATGCGGGCAACGGAGGCCGACTTGAGAGGCAACTTCGAAGAAGCGGCGCGTGTGTTCGCCGAAATCATTGCCCTGGCTGCGACGCCGGACGAGAAAATGAGCTATCGTGTCTATTACTCCGACGTCTTGCTGCGCCGGGGCGAAGCGGCCCAGGCGATTTCCGAATTGCAGAAGAACTTGTCGATCAATCCGAATAGCCCCAAAACTTTGATCAAGCTGGCGGATATCTATGAGGCCGGCAACGACCGGGCCTCGGCCCAGGCCTATCGCGAACGTGCCGCTGAAGTCTGGAAGAACGCCGATCCCGACTTTCGGCCGCTACTGGAATTGAAAAAGAAACTGCAAGTGCCCCTGGCCGCCTCCACTGCTGCGCCGGCCCCGCGCAATTAGGGCTCTTTGACCCGGTTCATTCGCCGATAATCTTCACCAGTACCCGCTTCTTGCGTCTGCCGTCAAACTCACCGTAAAAGATCTGTTCCCACGGTCCAAAGTCAAACTGACCGTTAGTGACCGCTATGATCACTTCGCGGCCCATAATTGTTCGCTTCAGATGGGCGTCGGCATTGTCCTCAAAACCGTTGTGGCGATACTGGGAGTGCGGTTTCTCCGGTGCCAGCTTCTCCAGCCAGATCTCAAAATCGTGGTGCAGCCCGGCCTCATCATCATTGATGAATACGCTCGCAGTAATGTGCATTGCATTGACCAAACAGATTCCTTCCCGCACGCCGCTCTCTTGGAGACACGTCTCCACTTGACCGGTGATGTTCAGCAACTGGCGTCGCGCCGCTGTCTCAAACCACAATTCTTTGCGATAGCTCTTCATCTTGGTGCATCCTCCCCGGTTGACCACTGCATCATTCTTGCCAGCGACGGAAATTGAACGGACCAAAGCCGTAAACTGATAGGTGGTTCTCGTAACCGGCAAGCGTAAACCAGCCGTCGCTCCCTTCGTCCGGCCGGGCTATCCGGACAAAGAAACTCTGTGCCGGCGTCCACCCGTTGCCGATCAGGTAGAGCCGATGACCGCTGCTGTCTTGCGCTACATCAAGAATGACCGACACATGGCCCATTGCCCCCGTTGTATTTTGTACGATGAGATCGCCCGGCAGCAGATCTCCTGCCTCCACAGCTTGAAGATCGCGCTTCAACGCAGCACTGCCGGTCCAAAGGAAGAGGTAGTGTAGGAATTGCTCAAATTCTACCCGCGAAGAATCGGCTCGCGCCGGCGCAACAACGTGCCGGTGGGCAGCGGAGTCAAATCGCAAACGCCTGCCTGCGCGCCACTCGCGCCAGGCAATGCGCTGACCGTTCTGCAGCCTGAACTCCAATCCGTCTGCCGATCCGCGCGCCCAAGCGTACTCGGCAAATAGCCGCAGTGCCATATCGGTGCACTGCTCGAGATCTGCTCGAAACAGAAAGGGCAGGTCTACTACTCGCGTCCCGGCAGGCCAGGTCCCGCAAATTCGACCGTCGGCGTAACGAACCGGCACGGAATCCGGAAGTACCGTCAATGATCGCACCGATGCTGCGAAGGATTCCGCCGCCACGGCAATACGCGCATAGCCGGCCGGAGCCGGAAAAGTCGCCTGCAACGAAGCGGCATCAGCGGCGCCGCCGAGCAAGACCGCAAACATCAAGGCGTAAACAAGCTTGTCCATCATCTCTCTTACAGCCGGCAGGTTTACCGGTGAACGGCGCTCTCCTGGCAATGTTTCACAAATCTCGATAAATTTACTAAAAAATCCATTTACTTTTCGATCAAACTATCGTTACTTCCGTATGTATGAGTAAATATAGACCGCTAATGGTTAAGTTGACTTGACGGTCGAATATCAACTGGATTTAGCTTTGGTTAGTTCACCCGCGTACGACGTCCACTGTGCCCAGTAGACGCCAGGAGGAGCAAGAGTAACAATGAAGATTTCACGCAAAGCCGACTACGCCCTGCGAGCCGTTCTGCACATCGCGCGCCAACCCAACGAAAAACGCAATTCCATCAACGTCATCGCCGAAACCGAGCGCATCCCGCGCGACTTCCTGGCGAAGATTCTCAAGGAACTCACGCGCGCCCAGATTCTCAAGTCATACCAGGGTGTGCACGGCGGTTATCAGTTGGCCAAGACCCCAACCCAGGTCAGCGTGCTTGATGTCATCGAGGCCATGGACGGTCCCCTCGGGCTCAATCTCTGCGTCCGCGGCGACCGCGGCTGCGACTGCGATAAGGCCGACCACTGCAGCATGTATCCGTTCTGGAGCAAGTTGCAGCAGGAATTCCGCACCAAGCTGAAAGCCGAAACGCTCGCCCGCCTGCGTACCGGCAAGAAGAAATAAGCTCCGGTCCTCCTGCAACTACACGAATTTCCGCGGGTCGCGACTGCCGGGTCGCGACCCGCGTTTTCTTGACCGGGCCCGCCGCTACGGACAACTCGCGCAGGGCGCCGGCCCGCCGCCAAAGATGTAGTTAATCAAGAAAACCGCATCCGAAATCGTCACCAATCCACTGCAGTCACAGTCGCCGACTTCGAGGGGAATCGGCGCCGGCCCGCCGGCAAAGATATACTGAATCAAATACACGGCGTCGGAGATGCTGACGCTTGTTGATCCGTCGGCGTCGCCGCAAACGTACTGCGGTGCTGGGTCGCTGATCGTGATGCTCACGCCGAGCGTGTCATGGCGCGTCGGCATCGACGCGTCCGCCACCGTCACGGTGAAGTAAAAGGTCGCACTGAGCGTCGGCGTGCCGGTGACCGTACCGACACCGTTGTTGAATACGCACCCAAATGGCACATCGCCGCCGAGAAACGTCCACTCATAGGTCGGCGTGCCGCCGATCGCCGTGAACTGATAGAAGTACGGCGTGCCGGTGAAACCGCTGTCGGGCGCGTAGCTCTGGATATGCAACTGCCCGTCGCAAGCATCACCAACGCCGTCACCGTTTTCGTCAAATTGTGCCAGATTGTGAACGTCCGGGCAATTGTCGCAGAAGTTCCCCAGCCCGTCACCATCATTGTCGACGCCGTCCGGGCAGACAAAATCGTGCCATTGAAACACGTACAACCCCGTCTGCATGTCCGAGACGATCACCTTGCCGGAAGGGAAGAACGGATACACGTTCCAGGCCCCGGCGTATACCATCCCGACTCCGGCATACGTGTCGTACCGTGCCGCCTCATGCAGATCAAATAGGTTCTGCACGTTCCAGATGCGCAGTCCCGCGGTGTAATGCGCGATATACAGGAATCCATCCTTCAAATAGCTGTTATGCGCGATTGCCGGCGTCGATGGAATGATATTTGCCACCAATTGCACGTTGTGGATGTCGGAGATGTCGAACACGCGGGTCCAGGGTCCGCTCCCGATTTCATCACCGACAAAGGCATAGCGTCCGTCCGGACTGATGTCGATATTGTGCGCGCCCGAGCCGGGGTAATTCCAGTTGGTAATCAACGTCGGATTGGCCTTGTTGGAAATGTCGAGGACATCGATCCCTTGTCCGTAAATCGCAGCCGCAAACAGCGTGTCGTTGCGGATATCGATATCGTGGTAATAGTAAGGATTATACTGCCCGACTCGCACCCCGGGAGCCGCTGGATTGCTGATATTCCAGATCTCCAGCCCGCCGATTCCGTGGTTGCCGACGACATAAAGATAATTGCCGTCGACCAGGCAATTGTGGGAGCCGCCATTGATCGGATTGATCGTCGCCACCTGCACCGGATTGGCGACATTCTGTATGTTGAAGATCTGTAACGGCTCGAACTCCTTAACCATGATGGCATAGTGGCGGTAAATTTTCACTTCTTTGGCATCGTTTCCCGGTGCCAGCGACGGCATGAATCCGACTTCCTCTGGCGGCCAGGTGTTGATGTCGACAATCGACACCCCTTCGCCGCGCGCGCATATCAACGCATATTCATTGCCGCTGGCCGAATCTACATAACCCCAGGACCCGCCGTACGTCGACCGCCCGTGCCAGTGCCCCCATAAGCGCAGGGAGTCATACTCCGCCTGCGGTGACTTGCTGACTCCCGCCGTAACGCCAATGCCATCCACCATCTGGCTGAACGGCGGCTGCGGCTGATCGGCATCCGCCGGCCGGAACCGTCCCGACGCCGCGTCATACAGAATTGTCGCCGCGGCATTGTCCACCCACTGGCTTTCGGTCGCTAGCGAGACGGTGCCAATTGCCAAACTCAGTGCCGCGCCGAGCAGCGTTGTCTCTCTCTTCATAAATCGATCTCCCCAGAGCTAGTTCCGACGGATACAACCGCATTGTGATTGGTGGTCTTGCTATGATACTACGCATCAGGGTCTACTTATGTTCGACAAAATCGATCTATCTTTGATAAGCATCGGCTGCTGGCCGGCGCAGATTTCACGTTGACTTGAATTGCCCGCTGACGGTAATTGCCCCCATGATCAACCGGCTTCTTGTCGCGACTCTACTTTCGCTCTGCCTGCTGGCGCTGCTGGCTCACACGGCCTCCGGGGCCGCCGCTTTGACGAATCCCGTTGAAGCAACTGACTTCGTCGGCAATCGATACTGGGAGGAGGGGCTTCTGCTCTGGGCGGACGAACAGCTTTACGCCAATGTCTCACCGCGCTGGCAAGGTTTGCCGATTCACTTGCCCACGTCTGGGGCGATCGCCGTCCGGACCGAACTCGACGGCCTCCTTTCGAGCCGGATTAATCGCTATCTCGACCCCGGCAAGATCTTGCTGAATAATGTCGGACTCATGAGGACATCGGGACGAAGAGACTTGGCTTATAAACTGCGATTCGTTCCCTATTTCCAGGAGCTTGCCGCTTCCGACACCATGCCCATCCACCGGCTCGGCTTGACCAGCGAACTCTGGGTGGCGCCGACCGGAAATTTGCAGGTCCATCTGCGTATGCGCCTCGAAAACCACGGCGATCTCTACTCGCAGTGGAATGGCCGCAAGTGGGACGAAAAAATCACCGGCTGGGTCGACCAGGCCGCCCTCTATTACGCGTTGCCGCGCGGTGTCTTCGCCTCGGTCGGCCGCTCCTCCATGATCTGGGGACCGGAACAGCACGATGCATTGCTGCTTTCCGATAACGCCCCGCCGCTCGATCGCATCTGGCTTGGCTACGAACACCCGGCCCTGCGCTTCGATTACTTTGTTACCCGGCTCGACAACGTTGTCCACAACGACTCGACACTCGTGCGCTATATCTCGGCGCATCGCCTCAGTTTCCGTAAGCAGGGCGTCTTCGAACTCGGGCTTTCCGAACTCGTTCTTTACGGCGGCCACAACCGCCCGATCGACTGGCGCTACCTTAACCCCTTCGTTCCGTACTATTGGGAGCAGTGGAATCGCGGCTCCGACGACAACATCTTCTTTGGTGTTGATTTCGCCATCTATTGGCCGCGCCGGGCGCGAATCTTCGGCGAGTTGATGATCGACGACTTTCAGATCGACTTCAAATCGGAACCGCACCAGGTCGGCTATAAGCTCGGCCTGGATGCCCTCGAACCGCTCGGCCTCGCTCGGCTCTTCACCAAGCTAAGTTACACCCGCGTCAACACCACCGTGTACGGCCAGAATCAGCCGCAGAACCTCTATCTCTACTATGGCAAACCCATCGGCTACTTCGATGGCAACGACCAGGACCGCATCCTTGCCCTCTGTCGCTATCATGTTGGCCGCACGTTTGATACCGAATTGGAATTTCGGTTCACTCGCAAGGGGGAGGGGCGCATCGTCCAACACGAGCGCTCCGGCGTGCCGTACGCCGAGAAGTTCCCGACCGGCGTCGTTGAGACCTCGCCCTCGGTGCGCTTCGGCCTGCTGATGTTTGACCGCCGGCTGATCGATGGCCGACTGGATCTGCGCTACTCGCATTTCCGCAACTATCGTAACCAGGATGGCCGCGATGAAGATCGGCTCGAGGTCAATTTCTTCCTCGCCTGGTTCCTGCAGGGGCTCTCCAATTGAGCGCGGTACCGTCGCTCTCGATCCAGGCCCCGGCTAAGATTAACCTGTTTCTGCAAATCCTGGGCAAGCGTGCCGACGGCTTCCATGAACTAAACTCGCTGGTTCAGGCCGTTAGTCTCTATGACACGCTCACCATCCGCAAGGCTGAAACCGAATTTGTCCTGACCTCGGATTCGCCTCACGCGCCCGCCGACCCGACTAACCTCATCTGGCGTGCCTGGGAATTGCTCAGATCTGAATGCGATATCAGGACTGGCCTGCAGATCGACCTGGTGAAACGCATCCCCATCGGCGCCGGTTTGGGCGGGGGCAGTTCCGATGCCGCCGCTGCATTGAAGGGCATTAATCAGCTATTGAACCTAAGAATACGGCTCTCTCGGTTGGCCGAACTGGGCGCTCGTCTCGGGTCTGACGTACCCTTCTTCCTTTCCTCCGGCTCGGCGCTGATCACCGGACGGGGTGAACGTGTCGAGGATATCGACCTGCCGCTCAACTATTTCGTGCTTCTCGTTGCCCCCGACTTTGCCGTCACTACCGCCGCGGCTTACGCCCAATTAAGATTCTACTTGACAAGTTTCTCTACAAAGTCGGATATTAATCCTGCAGCCTCAGGCGCAGATCTTTTAACATATTGTCAGCAGATCGGCAATGACTTCCAGCCGCTGGTGCTGTCCTGGCACCCCGAGTTGGCGGATTGCCTCAATCTCCTTCAGAGGGCGGGCGCCCACTGTGCTGCCGTGACCGGCAGCGGCTCGTCGATTTTCGGTCTGTTTGATCAGGCGCCGGAGATGAGTGTGACAACCGACATTACCAGTCGCTTCGGCTGGCAGGTATTTTGTCTCTCACCTGTGAGATTGCCTCGAGAGTAGAGACAGCCGGCGGATTCGCCACGTGGGAGGTAGTATGGAGATCACCGACATACGCGTGACTCTGAAGAACGAGGACAAGCTCAAGGCGTTTGTCAACATCACGTTTGACAACATGTTCGTCATCCGTGGTCTCAAGGTCATCAATGGCAAGACCGGGTACTTCGTCAGCATGCCATCCCGGAAACGCCCCGACGGCACCCACCAGGACATCGCCCACCCCGTCAACAATGAGGCCCGCCGCTTCATCGAAGACCGCGTCTTGGCCGCTTATGAGCGCGAACTGGCCGAGTCCGGTTCCACTGCCGCCGCCAACAGCTAACGCCGCACCATTTCCGCAGACGGCGGCCAAGAGTCGTTGACTCTGAGCCGCCGTCTTTGTATAATCTCCGCCGCCGGCACGCTCGTGCCGGCTGGCCCACAGGGGTGTAGACAAGTGGTTAAGTCAGCAGATTTTGGATCTGCCATTCCCAGGTTCGAATCCTGGCACCCCTGCATTGTTCGTAACCGGTCCCTCTGAAACTCTCTTGACAAATCGTGGATAATATGCTACAATTTGTAGTAACCCTGTAAGTCGTGCCGGCGAGGCACAAAAGGAAATATCACTTCGCATTCGTCCTCTTAACCCGGGAGGGTTAAAATGCTTCAACGTTTCTGCGCTGTCGCGTTGTTGGTCGCGGCATTCGCAAGCTCAGTATTTGCCTCTGACGCTGGTCTTATCGGTTATTGGGACTTCGACGAAGCCTCCGGATCCATCATTCACGACCGCACCGCCAACAACAACGATGGTACTATTACCGACGATGCCGGCTTTACCATCAATGGCGACTTCGTTCCCGGTATCACCGGCACCGCGCTCCATCTCGATGGCAGCACGGAGATCCATTTCGGCGTGCCGTCTAACCTCTCTCCGTCTTCCGGAATCACAGTGGAAGCCTGGTATTTCGGAGAGGATTTCCACGGCTCCGGCAACGATGCTATTGTCGATCGGCCGTATCTGTTTCATGGTCTCCCCGCCTACCAGTATCACCTCGGCGTCCGCGGTACTCAATACTATGGCCCCGGACTTAACGGCTCCGGCTTTCTATTTGCGATCGGCAACAATGACGTCTATAACACGCTGGAAACTGACTTGGGGTTCTGGGAGCCGGGTCGATGGTACCATCTTGTTGGTACGTACGACGGTGTGAAGCAGAAGCTCTACGTCAACGGCGTCCTCGTCCTGCAGCAGTCGGTTGGCGGAACTATTCCCGATTACGGTCAGCAGCTCTACTTTGGTGCTCATGTCAACATTGATTGCCACCTTGTTGGCACCATCGACGAAATCCGCATCTACGACCGGGCCCTGACCGAAGCCGAAATCCTCGAGCACTTTCATTTCCCGGGCGGCAGTCCGCAGACGGTGATCCGCATCGAAAAAACCCATGACTCCTTCCAGGGACAATACGAAGAAGTCTCGATCCAGAAATTCCTCGGCAGTTATCAGTTCGGCGGCTTCGATTTCTTGCTGGCCTATGACCCAACCGGTCTCGCCTTTATCAGTGCCGAGCTGGGCGCCGACCTCGGGCCTTCCGGCTGCGGCTGGGAGTACTTCACCTACCGCCATGGCGCCGAAGGCAACTGCGGCGGACCTTGCCCCAGTGGCCTCATTCGGGTTGTCGCCGTAGCGGACGTAATTAATGGCGCCAATCATCCCTCCTGCTTCAGCGTTCCTGACGGCGGTGAACTGGTCAAACTGAGATTTCTGGTCACCAACGACCGCACCTTCGAGTACCAGTACGTCCCCGTTCGCTTCGTCTGGGTCGACTGTGGCGATAACGGTATCTCCACGGTCAGCGGCGACACGTTGCTGATTTCCGCCAAGGTCTTTGAATTCGAGAATCCCGACCCCACTTCCAGTCCCGACTTCGACATCACCGGCTACGATTGCGGCAGCTCCCCGCACTATGGCGGCGCCTGCGCCGAGTGTGACACCTCGCTCAAGTATGAGCCGGTGCGCGAAATCTACTTCTGGAACGGCGGCGTCGACATCGTCTGTGCCGACTCTATTGACGACCGCGGCGACATCAACCTGAACGGCATCGCCTACGAAATCGCCGATGCCGTGCTCTATACCAACTTCTTCATCTATGGCCTGCCGGCGCTGAATGTCCTGCCGATCCCGCGGGAGGCGCAGATTGCCGCTTCCGATGTCAACGCCGACGGCATCCCGCTCACTGTCGGCGATCTGGTCTATCTCCTCCGCATCATCGTTGGTGATGCGCTCCCGATTGCCAAGCTGTCGCCTTATGGCACTGCCGCTACAGTCAGCTTTGACGGTGTGCTGTCAACTCACTCCTCCGCCGAAATCGGCGCGCTCGCGGTCACCTTCCGTACATCAGGAGCAGTCTCCGTTCATAACTTGTGCAACATGCGGCTCGAGTCCGCCGCCTCCGATGGTGTGCTGCGCGTCCTCGTCTACTCCGGTCTTGACGACATGACGCGGCGGCTGGAAGCCGGGACCAACCAGCTCTTCTCCGTCGCGGGTAACGCTGACTTGCTCGAAGTTCAAATAGCCGACTACGACGGTAACATGCTGGATGGCGTGATCGGGAAGTCGTCGCTACCGCAGGAGTTTGCTTTGGCGCAGAACTCACCCAATCCATTCAATCCGACGACCACGATCAGGCTCTATCTTCCGACCGCATCGGATTGGACCCTGGATATCATCAACGTCTCCGGCCAGGTAGTAAAGACCTTCGCCGGTCGCAACTCGGGCTATGTGAACGTCGAATGGGATGCCCGCTCCATGCCCAGCGGCGTCTACTTCTACCGCGCCTCGGCCGGCGATTTTACCCAAACCCGCAAGATGGTTCTCCTGAAGTAACCAAGCACAAGTATCGCACAATCTTATCTGCCGCCTCTCCTCTTGCCGGGAGGCGGCATTTTGTTTCTTCGGTCGAAGCCTTTCCTTCGGAGTCTTGTCGGATTTGCCCCCTTGACAACTTCGATCCCTTTGGCTACATTTGATCGAAGTTGGTACTACCGCGCGCGGCGGCTCGATTCATCGGATGAGCTACCCGCCGAATTCAAGAAATCGCGAGGCAAAAGATGAAAATGGCGTTCGGGTTGGCGACCATGCTCGTGCTTGTCACGGCGGCAGTTTCGTTTGGCGCCTATGACGTTTCCGTTCACTTCAACGGCGGCTCCGATGTCGTCTATATCGGCGAAGATAATACCCTCGAGATATACATCACCAATGAGCGCCCGCTCCGAGCCATGTCGCTTGGGTTTGAGTTCCGCAATCTTGCCGGTTCCTTCGATCTTGTGACCCCCTATGGCAACAAGCCGTTGCCGCCGAGACCGTTTTACGTGCAGGAGCATGGGGACGCTATCGACCGACTCGCCGGTTTCGGTGGACTACACATGGCGGTTCACAAAGTGCCGGATTCCGTCCTCATCGGTGGGTTCTCTCTGGATTCAGGCGCGGTTGAGACTCCATTGCCGATTCACACGTCATCGATCCTTTGTTATTCGTTCAAGATTCGCATACCCGCGGGCCAAACGCCGCAGCCGGCCGGATTCTGCGTTGACAATATCTTCTTTCCGCCTGCCGGTTCATGGCTGTTCGAGCCGTATTCCGCGGCAGTGAACGCCCCAACGTTTCAAGGATACCCCAACACCTCGGCGACGATTCCCGACGCCCCCGCCGTCTGCTTCGACCTTGTTCAGCGTCCGCCCTGCAACCCGCCGCTGATCACCAACTGCACCGAAGTCCCGACCAAAGGGACAATCGCTGCCCCGGTCACTCTTGACTTCAACGCAACCAACCCCGAACCCGGCAATCTCGCATGGTCAGTTGTCGCAAACAGTTCCGTCGTCACTGCGCCAACTATCGACCAAAACGGCAACTTCAGTTTCCAGTTCGATATCACCGAGAGTGCAACATTAAAGAACTTCACCGTCATTGCCGCCAACGATTGTGGCGGTGCCGATAGCTGCCAATTCGCAATCGAGAACATCCCCATCACGCCCTTTGTGATTCGCCTCGAGAAGACACATAACACTCTTCAGGGCGGCTACGAATACGTTTCAATCACCAAGGAATCCGGCTCCGACCAGATCGGCGGCTTCGATTTCCTGATCGCTTACGACGCCTCGGCCCTCAGCTTCCAGACCGCCACACTCGGCGCCGCCCTCGGCCCGGCCGGCTGTGGTTGGGAGTATTTCACGTACCGCTACGGTCCCTTCGGTAATTGCGGCGGGCCGTGTCCCTCCGGCATGCTGCGCGTGATCGCGATCGCCGATGCCAACAACGGCGCCAACCACCCCGACTGCTTCGCGGTGCCAAACGGTGGGGAAATGGTCAGCCTGAAGTTCTTTGTTACCGCCAATCAGACCTTTGAATGCCAGTACGTCCCGATCCGATTCGCCTGGATCGATTGCGGCGATAACGCCCTCTCCAACGTTGGCGGTGACACCCTCTGGATCTCTTCCAAGGTCTTTGACTTCGAAAACATCGATCCGCTGATCGATCCGAACTTCGAAGTCACCGACCTGAGCTGCTACTTCGCCATTTCCTACGGTGGCGCCTGCGCCGACTGCGACGTCAGCGAGAAGTACGAACCAATCCGTTACATCTATTTCTGGAATGGCGGCATCGACATCGTCTGCGCCGACTCCATCGATGCCCGCGGCGATATCAACCTCAATGGCGTTCCCAATGAGATCGCCGACGCGGTGCTGTTCACCAACTACTTCCTCTACGGTTTAAGCGCTCTCGATCCGAATCCGCAGTTCCGCCAGGCACAGATCGCCGCCTCCGACGTCAACGCCGATGGCTTGACGCTCACCGTCGGCGACCTGGTCTACCTGCTGCGCGTCATCGTCGGTGATGCGCTGCCGTTTCCCAAGCTGACTCCGTTCGCCAATCATGCGACGGTCGACTTTAACGGCACTTTGTCCCTGACTGCGCCGGTGGAAGTTGGCGCATTGTATGCGACCTTCCACGTGAACGGCGATTACAGTATTCACAATTTCAGCGACTTGCGGCTTGAATCCTCCATCGCAGACGGCCTCCTCCGCGTCCTGCTCTATTCCGGCCTGGAGGACATGTCCCGACGTCTTTCTGCCGGGTCCAATCCACTTTTCTCAGTTTCCGGCGATGTCGCGCTGGTCGACTTTCAGGTGGCCGACTATCAAGGCAATCTACTGAATACGCGTCTTGAGCGCAGCGCTCTGCCGACGAAGTTTGCTTTGAGTCAAAACGTCCCGAATCCGTTCAATCCGACCACAACGATTCAACTGGCACTGCCTGTCGAATCGGATTGGTCACTCGAGATCATCAACATCGCCGGTCAGGTGGTGAAGTCCTTCACCGGCCGCAATTCCGGTGCAGTGAGTATCGAGTGGGATGCGCGCTCCATGCCGAGCGGCGTCTACTTTTACCGCGCCTCAGCTGGTGCGTACAGCGAAACTCGGAAGATGGTGCTGCTGAAATAAATCGGCAGGTATAGATGACGCGTTGCGGAAGGACATGATCATGAAGCGCTCGGTTGTCTTGGCCGTGATTCTCTGGATCGTGCACGTTTCATTAGCGCTATCGGCTCCCGTTATCACTTTCTGCCCGCCCAGCATTAAGGCGTTCCTGTGCGACGAAGCCTCGGTGCAACTTACTGCGGTCGCGGCGCCCGGATGTGAACAATTGTCATGGTCAGTCTCCGCGCTCGGGACGCCGCCGGCCGGTACGGTAACCATCGATAGCACCGGCTCACTTCACTATGCCTTTGTTACCGCCGATGGCGGGCAACTATTCAGTTTCCGTGTGATCGTTACCGACAATTGCAGCGAAGCGGACTCCTGCCTGATTTATGCGGAAGTCATCAGTTCTGCACCTTTTGTGTTCCGTATCAGCAAGCCGCCGATGACGCTGCTCGGCCGGGAGGTTGAATTTGCCGTCACCAAGGAGCAGGGCAGCGCGTCCTTCTCCAGCTTCGATTTCCTCATTTCGTATCAGGCTTGCATCCTTAATCTCCTCGGCGCCACCCTGGGCAGCGCGCTGGGTCCCAGCGGCTGCGATTGGGACTACTTCACCTACAATGTCGTCAGTAGCGACATCTACTACGGTCTCTGCCAGGTCGGCCTCGTCCGCCTGCGCGCCTACGCCGACCTTAACAACGGCGGTTCCGGTCCGCTCTGCCAATACGCCTTCAATGGCGACACGCTCGCAACTCTCCGCTTTTACGTGACGCACAATTACTGGCACGAATGCGAATTCTCCCCCGTGCGCTTTGTCTGGCAGAGCTGTGGCGACAACACGCTTCAAGCCTACGACTTCAACGCCCGCTACGGTGCCTGCCATGTCTTTGACTATGCCAACACCGACCCGATCTTCGACCCTAACTACGAACTGACCGATACCGATTGCGGCCAGCCCCTGCGCTTGGGCGGTGACTGCGACGCCTGCGCTTCTGTCGGGTCGCCCGTCGTCGGCTTCGCCTACTTCTGGAACGGCGGCGTCGAATTGCAGTGTCTCGACCCGGTCTGCATTCGCGGCGACATCAACCTCAATCGCCTCGCCTATGAGGTCGGCGACTTGGTTCTCTTTCGCGATTACTTTCTGTACGGGCTCTCAGTCTTTTTCCCGAATCCCGACGCCCGGCTCTGCGCCGCCGATATTGACGGTAATGGACAGGCGGCAGGTCTACCTGACTTGGTCATGATGTTCCGTGTTTTCGCGGGAGATACGCTCGCAATTCCGCCGGCGAAGGCTTTGGCCGGAACAGCTGAAGTCTCCTTTGCTAATGGCCTCCTCACCGTCGACTCGCCGGAGGAGATCTCCGCGATCTTAGCCAGATTTAGTTCTTCTGACATTTCAACGGAGATCACGGACTTCTGTGACTTGGAGCTGCACCAGGCTGTCGCTGATGACGGCACGTTGCGAGTTCTCCTCCTGCCGCCGCTGGACAACATCTCTGCCAATGTAGCCGCAGGCGCCCATTCGCTCCTTTCACTCAGCGGCCATGCGAAGTTGGTCGAGATTCAAATCGCCGATAATCACGGCCGCCTGCTCGAGACTCGACGATCGCGCAGTGCCTTGCCGACCGAGTTCGAATTGAGTCAAAACGTCCCGAATCCGTTCAACCCGACCACCACAATTCAACTGGAACTGCCTGTCGAATCGGATTGGTCGCTTGAGATCATCAACATCGCCGGTCAGGTGGTGAAGAGCTTCACCGGCCGCAATTCCGGCGCGGTGAGTGTCGAGTGGGATGCGCACGGCTATCCGAGCGGTGTCTACTTCTACCGCGCCACCACGGGGACGCAAACACAATCGCGAAAAATGGTCGTGCTTAAGTGATCGCGCTATGTCAGAAGCAAGACGCCTGGTCGCGCTGATCCAACTGCGGAGGGTCTGAGTATACTGGCCACAGACTTCAACGCTCCGCCTCGCTCTTGCCGCCAAACACCGAATACAGCACCGGCAGTAGGATCAAGGTCAGCGCCGTCGAAGTAATAATCCCGCCGACCACCACCGTCGCCAGCGGTCGCTGCACCTCGGCGCCCACCCCGCTTGATACCGCCATCGGCACAAAACCAAATGCCGCTACCAGCGCCGTCATCAGTACCGGCCGCAGTCGCGACATCCCGCCGCCGACAATCGCCTCCTCCAGACCTGTCCCTTCGGCGCGCAACCGCTTGATCGTTGACACCAACACCAGCCCGTTCAGAACGGCGATGCCTGACAGAGCAATGAACCCGACGCCGGCCGAAATCGAGAACGGCATCCCGCGCAGCGCCAACGCAATGATGCCCCCCAACGCTGCCAGCGGCACCCCCGTGAAAATCAGAATCGCATCGCGCACCGACCCGTACGTCCAGTACAACAGTCCCATAATCAGCAGCAGCACGATTGGAACCACGATCATCAATCGTGTCCGCGCCCGTTCCAAATTCTCAAATTGCCCGCCGAGCCGGATGAAATACCCCGGGTCAAACTTGATCTCGCCGTCGATCCGGCTGCGCAACTCCTTGACGAACGAATCCACATCTCGCCCACGCACATTGCACTGCACCACGGCCCGCCGCTTGCCCCATTCGCGCGTTATCGTCGCGTAGCCGCGATCAATTTGCGGTTTGGTCACCTGATCCAGAGTCAGTAACGCCCGTCCCGCCGTTACGGGAATTCGTTCGACATCCTCCGGTACTTCCGCGTATGCCGAATCCATCCGGATCATCAACGGGAACCGCCGCTGCCCTTCGTACACTTCGCCGACGTTGATCCCGCCGATGCTCTCGATCACGCTCAGCACTTCCGCGGCCGTCAACTCCAGCCGTGCCAGTCGCTCGCGATCGACCTCCAGTTTGAACTCCGGCTGACCGATCAACTGCTCGACGCTGACATCTGCGGCCCCCGGAATCGTCTCGATCAGCGCCGCGATCTCCTCCGACTTCTGCTCCAGTAGCTGCAGATCGTCGCCGAAAATCTTGATACCGATATCGCCGCGAATCCCCGCGATCATCTCATTCGCCCGCATCTCGATCGGCTGCGTAAATACCCGGTTCATTCCCGGCAGATCGGACAGTTCCTGATCCATCAACGCCGCCAGTTCCTGCTGATTGCCGGCGCGCTTCCACTCCGACCGCGGTTTGAGCGTCATGAAAATGTCGGTCAGTTCCAATCCCATCGGATCGGTCGACAGTTCCGCCGTTCCAATCCGCGACCAGATTTCGGCAATCTCATCCGGGAACTTTTCCAGCATGATCTTTTCGATGTGTGTGTTGTTATCAACCGATTCGGCGATATCGATTCCGGCCAGCCGGATGATGTTGATGGCAATCGTGCCCTCGCTCAGGCGGGGAAGAAACTCGCCGCCGAGCCGGCCGAAGAGGAACACTCCGACCAAAAGCGCCGCCAGCGACAGCGCCATCACCCCGATACGATAACGCAGTGCCGCCTGCAATACCGGACGATACAGCTTCTGTGCCCACTGCACAATGATCGGCGTCTGCTCCCGGCGCGGTTGCTTCAGGAAGGTTGCGATCAACGCCGGCAACACCGAAAATGACAGAATCAACGACCCGACCAGTACGAAGATTACCGTGAGCGCCATCGGCCGGAACATCTTGCCCTCAATCCCCTGAAGCGTCAGGACCGGCAGATAGACCAGGATGATGATCAATTCGCCGAATAGCGTCGGCTTGCGCACTTCCAGGATCGCGTCCTTGATGACCTGAAGTCGTGAACGTTCGCCTGCGCCGTGCAATCGCTGCACCGTATTCTCGACCTGGATCACGGCGTTGTCGACCGCCAGGCCGAAATCGATCGCACCCAGGCTCATCAAGCTACCGACGATGCCGACTTGCGCCATCATCTCGAACGCAAACAGCATTGACAGCGGAATGGCCGAAGCCACGATCAGTCCCGCGCGCAAGTTACCGAGGAAGATGAACAGAATGGCGATTACCAGCGCCGCCCCCATCAGCAGGTTGTGCTCCACCGTCCGCAACACCTTCTCAACCAGATCGGTGCGCACGTACACCGGCCGCGCTTCGACTCCCGCCGGCAGCGTCTTGGCTACTTCCTCCAGCCGCTGCTCCAGATTCGCCGCAATCTCGTGCGAGTTCTGACCGGTCAGCATGAATCCCAACCCGAGCACGACCTCGCCATCACCGTTCGCGGTCGCCGCACCCCGGCGGATTTCATGACCGATCACCACCTCCGCCACGTCGCGGACCAGAATCGGCACGTCGTCGCGCGTATCGATCACGAGATTCTCGATCTGGTCGCGCCGGCTGACGACGCCGACCCCGCGCACGATTGTCTGCTCACCTCCACGCGTCATTTGACCGCCGCTGACATTCCCCAGGTCGTCGCGAATCGCGTCGGCGATCTCCTTGACGCCGAGCCGGTACTGTGCCAGCCGGTTCGGGTCAACCACGATATGGAATTGTTTCTCGAAGCCGCCCCAGCTGTTCACCTCGGCCACACCGGCCAGCGACTGCAATTGCGGCTTGATGATCCAATCCTGCGCCGTTCGCGCCGCCGTTGGGTCGGCGTCGTGCGCGATCACGAGGTAGTGGAAGATCTCCCCCAGTCCCGTCGAGACCGGTCCCAGCCGCGGCGCCTCGACTCCTTGCGGCAGTTGTACCGATACCAGCCGCTCCGTCACCTGTTGTCGCGCCAGGTAGACGTCGATCGCGTCCTCGAAAATCAAATTGACCTGCGCGATCCCGAACTTCGAAATCGACCGCACTTCGGTCAACCCCGCCAGACCCGCCAGTTCGCGCTCGATCGGAAAGGTGATCTGCCGCTCGACATCCTCTGGTGCCCAACCGGGCGCGGCCACGTTGACCTGCACCATCACCGGGGTCGTGTCGGGAAACGCGTCGAACGGCAACCGGAGCAGGGCCGTGATCCCAATTACAATTACTACTGCCGCCGCCGCCAGAATCAGATAGCGGCGGCGAATCATGAAATCGATGATCTTTTCCAACATCGTCGCCTCTAATGTCCGGCACAGCCGGCGCCGAGGCTGCTCTTCATCAGCTCCGTCTTCAGCAGATAGCCGCCCTTGACGACGACCAACTCACCCGCAGCCAACCCGGACCGCACCTGATAATGGCCGCGATCGCCGCGGTCAATCTCAACTTTCCGCGGCCGGAAGCGGTCGGCGTCCTCGCGCACGAACACGATGTTGCAGCATCCTTCCCACTGCACCGCGTCCTTCGGGACTACAACCTGAGCTGATGACTCTTCGGCGGATAGGATCATGCGCCCGAATTTGCGCGCGCGCCCACCGGTATCATCGCTGATCAACCGCGCTCTTACCGGCACTGTCCGCGAATCGGAGTCGACAAATGGTGCGACCCAGAAAATCTCTGCTGCCGCTCGTTCCAGGGCATTACCGTCCGCCACGAAGTAGACTCGCTGCCCCGGGCGCGCCCGCGCGGCATCGCTTTCCCGCAGATGCCCTTGGAGCCAGAGCGCTTTGGGGTCACCGAGCAGCGCCATTGTGGTTCCGGCGGGCTGCAACAGTCCCAGCGGCGCGCGCCGTTCCAGCAGGTTCCCCGACCGTGCCGAAAGCAGCGTCCACCGCGAATTCACTCCCTCGCCCTCCAGGCGTGCAATCTGCGCGTCCGACAGCCCGGCTGCCCGCAATTGCCCCTCCAGGCCGTTACGCCGCGCTATTGTGACGGCATACTCGCTGGCGATCCGTTGATGTTCCGCCGCGCTGATTAGCGCCGCTTGATGCAGGCTGTCCGCCCGCGCCGCCTCACGCTCATCGAACCGGCTTTCCGCCAAGAGCTCAAGATAGTCCGCCTGCAACGCCGCCATCTCCGGCGAATCCAGGTCCGCAATTGGGTCACCCGTCGCCAGGTAATCCCCCAACTCTGCCTGCCAGCGCACGACCGTCGCGGGCAGGGAAGTCGTCAGCGCGTAACTCTTTGTCTCGTCGAAGATCAACTCGGCGGGCACTTCAATCTCGCGCGCCGGCGCGCCGGATGCCACGGCCGGCAATACCGCGATGCCGCTCCGCTCCGCCGTTTCCTGGGAGGCGAATTGAATCACTGCATCTGCCGTCGCACAGTCGGCAGCGTTGCCTGTGAAGAAAACATCGGGACCTGTAACGCGCTCGGCATTCATTTCCGGTTCCTGGGCAAACGTCAGACGCGGATTACACCGGCGGCAGTGCGATTCCGGCAAATCGTGCTCCGCGCACCAATCGCCACTTGCCTGAAACGTCGCGATCAATTCGCCGTGGCACTTCGTGCACTGAGATTCCGGTACGCGATGCTCCGCGCACCAGTCGTCCGCGCTCTGCGCGATTTCGCCGTGTTCGTGTGCATGTTCCTGCTCGTGCGGCTCGTTTACCGCGGGCGTATCGCCGGATAAGATTGCGATCGTTCCCAGCACGCCAAGCACCAACCCGGCGCAGGCGACCAATACATACTCGACAATTCTGGTTCTGGACATACCAACTCCTCGGCCATCTTGGCCGCATCAATCATTGAGCCGTCGCGCACAGTGATCTGAGCGCATCCGGCGGAAACTGAGATTGTGGGGAACAGGGAGTTGGTTAGGTTCGTGGAGGGCGGTCAATCCCGCTCACTATGGTCTGCACGGCGCCCCGATCAAACTCAATGTAAGTGATCTCATCGACGGGGAAGACTCCGTTCGACTCGCCGCTGCAGACCTCTGCCGGCGGCATGGTGTAACCGCAGCGACACAGAAGACATTCATCGCAGGGTCCCGACTCGCAGCAGTCGCCGCAAATGCCGTGCAAATCGGCTTCCAGCGTCGTCGCAAACGTCAGCACCAATAGTGCCAAAAACAACGCGCTCGCTATGCGGGATATCGTCAGGCTCATTGCAGGTTATACGCAAAGCACCTTCAAGTGCTTGGTCTCCCATGGTTGGTTCTAATTGTCGTCTGCTGTTCAACGACTTACGGCAGCAATTGGGAATTAAATGGAGCAGAGCGGGATCGAACCGCTGACCTGTACGTTGCGAACGTACCGCTCTCCCAACTGAGCTACTGCCCCATGCTACCGCCGACGCCCCGCGCATGCCGCGGCGCCGCTCGATTCGCTACAAGTTATACGTGATTGTCGTCTCGTCAAGGCGAATCTTCAGTCCCCTTCTTCCCGCAGCACGAGTTCACTGCTTTGCTCGGCCGTCCCCCCGATCACCAGATCCGTGATCCGAACCGTCAGCCGATACCTGCCCGGCCGCAATTCACGGGCCGATAACGTCACATCGCGCACCACATCCGCGCTCAGGCCGCCTTCGCGATAGGTGTTCGTGATGGATTCCTTCTTGCCGGGAAACACCTTGCCAATCAGTCCCTTGATTCCGCCCTCCGAACCCTTGATGAACTGCATGGCATAATCGACCTCGTACCGTGTCCGCCCCGTTAAGTCTTTGGCCAGATTATAGATCTCGAAGTAGACCCGGATCGTGTCTTGCGGCAGGAACTCGAAATTCAAAGCCGGCATCAGGCTCGTCTCGCGTCGCAACCTCAACACCTCTGGTACACCCTCCGCGCCGCGTGCCAGCACGATACTTGAAATCGCGACATGTCCGCCGTCAAAATCGCGCACGGCAATCGTGTCGGTCAGTACACCGAAACGCTGATGCTCCAATTGATCCACGACCGTCGCCAACCGATAACGCCCCGGATCGATCATCGCCCGGAAATGTCCGGACGCCATCACCTCGCGACTCTGCTCTCCCCAGATAATCGCTTCCTGCTCGTCGCCCCTCCAAACCTCACGCCCGTCGCGGCCATGGATTACGGCACGAACCTCGGCCGCTTCGGCCCGGCCATTTGTCTGTCGTGCCAGACTGTCGATCTCCGCGAGAGCATAAATCTCAACTTCCGTCGCTGACTCCCGCTTGAACTCGTAGACCACGGCCGACAACGGGATCGGCACAGCCATGCGGTCAATCAGCGCCTCCGACGGCCGCTCGCGATAGATCAGTTCCGCGATACGCTTGCTCTCGCTTGCTCGCGCCGAGCCGAGATTATCGGAATACGCAAACGGATAGCTGTAGCGGCCCGATAACATATGATCCACAAAGGCCAGCGTGCACGGATACTGCGTCGTCGTGTAGTACCACCACCAGGCCGGAGCAGTACCCCCCGTGACCTCGGCCAACTGCCGCCGCCGATCATCCGGCCAACCCAGTCGAATCAGCGTCTCCCCCATCGGTGTCGTCCATCCCGCTCCCTCGCCGCGCTCATCACCGAACAACAAATTGGCCAGCCATACCCGCGCGTAGTGTTCGACTTGCCGCTCATTGACCCGCGTGGTCGGATCGCTGTCAGCCGCAAACCAGAATGCCATCCGCAGCGAGTCCATCCGTGATAGGCTCAGTTGCTTCACTGCGGACCAATGTTGCGGCGACACCAGATATTCCAGCGATTCAAATCCGCCGCGCTCGCGATCGGTCATCCCGGCCAGCGCGATGGCAAAGTTGGCGGCGGCCTCGTCGAAGTTGCGCTTGCCGTAGTGGATATACCCCAGCGCCAGATTTGTCCGCACTGCCAGCGTATCGAGCCAATACGCCCGCTGCGCAAACACCTCCGCGCTGTCCAGCTTCCCGCTGACGCCGTAGACCTCCGCCAGCCGGACCAGGCCTGCAAGCGAGTTCGGTTTCCGCCCGACAAGGTCTTTCAACACCACGATTGCCGAATCGCGCCGATCCTCAAAATCGTTGAGGAAGTACGGGCGTCGGTACAAATCGGCCAACATCAGGTAGGGCGTTTCATCGTCCGGCTCCAATTCAATGGCCCGCGCCAATTCGCCGCGCCCCTGCATTTCGTAGCTCTGGGCAATCAGGGTCTTGGCCAACTCGATGTGATACTGTGGATTCTTGGGGTACATTTCCACCAGTCGCTTCAGCGCCGTCTCCGACTTGCGCCGCCCCTCTACCGTCTCCAACTCGCGGTTGATTAGCCCCTGTCGTAACAGCAGCATCGTGTCGCGCGGGTTGCGCAGCGCCAGCTCGTTCAGCAGAATGGCTGCGCTGTCGAGGTCCTCGAGAACGACCAACCGGTCGGCCTCCAGCACCATGTAGTCGATCTCGAAACGCGTCATCTTGCGCTGCGCACAGCCGCAGGCCATCAGCACCACCACACCAATCGCCGCCAGCGGCAGAAATCGCTTGAACATTTTGGCCCTCATGAAGTTGCTCGGCTCGTCGGGAAGTCGCGGTCATTCCTCATGACGATCCGCTCTCCGATTTGTTGAATCGGGCTCTTCCCCCAAATTGCCCGTCGCAAATTTGACAACTTTGTGTATATTAGCGTCGTACTTGCCGGAGGAGTCATGCTAATCAGAGTCGCTTTCCTTGTTGTCTTCGTCCTGGCGTCCGCCGGCTTCGCTCAGCCGGCTCGCTACGATCCCCGTCACCTGAGCTCAGAGCAGATCGCTGCCGAACAAGCCCGCCGCCGGGAGTACTATCGCCTCGAAAGCGAGCGCCGTGAACTGGCCGTCAAACGCGGCCTTGTCAATCAAGCGCGCCTGCTCAATGCAAATCAAACCGATTACGATGTCAAGTACTACGGCATCCACGTCAGCATCAATTTCACCACCGAGTCGATCGTTGCCGCGATCGACTATCAGATCGAGTCGCGGGTCAACAACCTATCCGTTGTCGACCTCGACCTGATCAATCAGCTGATCGTCGATTCCGTCAAGGTCAATGGTCAGACGGCAATGCGCAGCCATGTCGGCTCCGTTCTCAGCATCACGATGCCGGTACCGCAACCGGCCGGGCAGAGATTCTCCATGAACGTCTACTACCATGGCCAACCCTATTCTGGCTATGGCTACACCGATGGCGGTATGGGCTTCATGAACAATAACGGTAATCTCGTCTGCTGGACCGCCACCGAACCCTTTGGCTCCCGCAACTGGTGGCCGTGCAAGGACACTCCCGAAGATAAAGCTGATTCCGTCGAGCTCTGGATCGAATGTCCTGCCACCATGACGGCCGCCACCAACGGCGTCATGCTGTCCAACACCGATCTCGGCGGTGGCCGGCGCCTCTTTCACTGGAAACATCGTTACCCGATCACGACCTACCTGGTGGCACTGTCGGTAGCCAACTTCGTCATCGATCAGAACACTTGGAACTACGATGGTCATTCCATGCCGGTCTATAGCTACGCCTTCCCCAACGCCTGGAATTACATCACCCTGTTCGATACGCTGACGATACCGATGCTCAACATCTACAGCGACGCCTTCGGCATCTACCCCTTTGTCAATGAGAAACTCGCGAACGTCAACTGCGGCATCTACGGCACCATGGAGCACCAGACCTGCTCGTTCCACGACCCGTTTTCCTTTTACGATCCCGAATACCTGCTGATTCACGAGAACGCGCATCAGTGGTGGGGCGACATGATCACCTGCAAGACCTTCCATCATATTTGGATCAACGAGGGTTTCGGAACTTTTTCCGAAGCGATCTTCTACGAAGGCGCTTACGGCAGCTTGCAGGCATACCTCAATCACATGCAAACGCTGAAGTACATGGGTGAGGGTACAATCTATGTCGAAGATCCGCTGACTGAAGTCATCTTCGATGGCAACCTATCGTACAACAAGGGCGCCTGGGTTGTGCACATGCTGCGCGGTGTCCTCGGTGATTCCACCTTCTTCCGCGCGATCAAGGAATGGACCGGCGGACCATTCCGCTACGGCTCCGCCACGACGGAGGATCTCTCCGCGTCAATCTCTGCCAGTGTCGGCCGCGACATGAGCTGGTTCTTCAATGAGTGGATTTACGGCAACGGCCACCCCAGCTATGAATACTCCTGGCAGTGCTCCCCCGACCCCGGCGGCGGTTACAATCTGGATCTCTGCATCGAACAGGTTCAGCAGCTCTATCCGCTCTTCCAGATGCCGGTTCGGCTGCACCTGAATACCACCGCCGGCGCCCGCGATACGTCGGTCTTCAACCAATGGTGGGAGCAGGTCTATCGCATCCACTTGACCGATTCGGTGACCGCCGTGCAATTTGACCCGCAACAGTGGATTCTTCGCGATGCCGTCCAGGTGCCGTTTACGATGCACGCCGTCACCACCGTCTGTCCCGATGCCGAATTCGGCGTGCCGTACTATCTCAAATTCGAGGCGGTCGGCGGCGTCGAGCCGTATCACTGGAATCTCTGGGGCGGCGATCTGCCCTACGGCATGCAGTTTGACGGCGACACCGTCGGCGTGCTGTCGGG
>JADYYF010000105.1 GCA_020853795.1 Candidatus Zixiibacteriota bacterium | reverse complement strand
GCTGTTAGCGGCGTACTGCGGCGGGATGGTCGCGGCGGCGGTGTTGGCGGCGATCGGCGCTGAAGGGGCGGCGCAATTCTTGCGGGGCATCTACGGGCATTTCTGCCACCAGTTGCCGGAGCGCTCGTTGACGTGCGGCGATGAAACGCTGATTCTCTGCGCACGTTGCACCGGATTCTACGGAACGCTGGCTTTGGTCTCGATCGCGGTTCTGCTGAAGGCGATTACGCGGAGTCTCGACTGGAAGGCGACGGCAATACTGTGCTTACCGATGCTGGCGGACGCTCTGCTGGACCTGAGCGCTGCGACGGGAGCGGCGAATTTCCTGCGGACGGCGACCGGCGTGATCGCGGGGGGCGCGCTGGCGCTGCATCTCTATCCGAAATTGCTGGCGGCGGCGCGAGATCAGCTTGATCCGCGCGCGGCCACGACGTAGATTCCTTCCCAGGGCGCCGCGACCCAGGGCGCAGTTTCTGGTACATGATTATTCTATCACGATTGACACTCAAGAATTTCGCGGTCGTGTCCGGCATCGCGATCGAGCTGGAGCCGGGTCTGACGGCAATCACCGGCGAGACCGGCGCGGGCAAGTCGTTGATTGCGGGGGCGATCAGCCTGTTGCTGGGGGAGCGCGGCAAGACGGAGTATTTGCGCGCGGGCGCGACGCACGCGCTGATCGAGGGGGAATTCCGCGGCGATCTGAAGAAGCTGCGTGAGCTGCTGGTCGAGGAGGAAGTTGACGGGGCGGGCGAGACGCTGACGGTCGTGCGGGAGATTCATGCCGATGGGAAGAATCGCTGCCTGATTAACGATCAGCGAGTGAGCCTGGCGACGCTGAAGCGACTCGGGGAGCGGATTTGCGATCTGCACGGACAGCACCAGCACCAATGGCTGTTGGAACCGGGGCGGCATCTGTGGTTTCTTGACCGGTTCGCCGGCTGCGGTGAGACGTATGCAGCGTATCGGTCGAGTCTCGAGACGTACCGATCGGCGAAACTGCGGGTTAGCTCTTTGGAGAAGCAGATTGCGGAAAATCGCGAGAAGCAGGAGTTGCATCGGTTTCAGTTCAACGAGATCGAGGCGGCGAATCTGGCGGCCGGCGAGGAAGAGGCGCTGGAGGCGGAGCAGAAGCAATTGCAGAATATCCTGCGAATCAAGGAGGCGCTGGCGAATGCGGCGGGGTCGATCGAGGAAGAGCGGGGGGCAGCGGCGATTACGGGGGAGGTTCTCAAGCAGCTCAAGTCGACGGCGGATGCCTTCGCCGAAGTGAATGAATACATCAAGGAGTTGGAGTCGATCAAGGTCGGGTTGGTGGAGATCGGGCGGTCGCTAAATGGAGCCTTGTCGAGACTGAGCGAGGATCCGGCGCGGCTGGAACAGATCGGCGAGCGGCTGGCGGAGATTTACAAGCTGAAGCGCAAGTACGGCGGGTCAGTGGCAGCGGTGCTGGCCTTGCGCGACGAGCTGCGGGCGAGTCTGGATGATTCCGGATCGCTGGAATTGGAGTTGAAGGAACTTACGCGCAAACTGGAGCCGCTGAAGGGGCAGCTTCTGGCGGACACGGAGCGGCTGCAAGCGGAGCGCGAGGCGGGCGCAAAGAAGCTGGCGAAGGCCATGAAGAAGGAATTGACGGCGCTGGGGTTGCCGAAGGTGGAATTTGAGATGCGGTTTGCGGCGGCGGAAACGGGGGAGGCGGTCGAGGCCGGCGGCGGGACGATCTGCCTGGCGGATTACGGGCCGCAGTTTGCCGAGTTCTATTTCAGCGCGAATATCGGGGAGGAGGCGAAGGCGCTGGCGCAGGCAGCCTCGGGAGGCGAAATCAGCCGGGTGATGCTGGCGCTCAAGTCGCTGATTGCGGGGAAGGATCGGGTGGACTTGCTGGTGTTCGACGAGATCGACGCCGGGATCGGCGGCGAGACGGCGCTTCTGGTGGGGCGCAAGTTGCGCGAACTGGCGGCGCGGCAGCAGGTGATTGCGATTACGCATCTGCAGCAGATTGCGGCGGTGGCGGATCAGCATCTGCGGGCAATCAAGAAAGAAGTCAAGGGGCGGACCGAGACGGAGTTGATTCCGCTGGAGCGCGAGGAGCGGATCGTGGAATTGGGGCGGATGATATCGGGGGGGAAATTCGGCGAAGTGGAGCGTAAGCAGGCGGAGAAGTTGATGAAGGAGGCGAGGGGGGAGTAGGGGGGTCAGGTCGCCGCATGGCCGCCGGGGAGAGCCTTGAAAGATCGGAGCGCAGTGAGGCGACCACGCGAAAACCTGACGGAACGGTGTGCTTCCGGATTGGTGGTGAGGGTGGCAAAAGGGGAATTGCTGACGGCGCGAAGAGGGGGGATTGACAAGAATGTCGATCTTGTGTAATTTATCAGTATCAAGATAAGTTGAAGTCGAGGGCGCAATGAAGACCCTTGGAACCAGTTCAAGGATGGCGTGGTTGAGTGCCGGTCGTGGAGGCTGGCCGTGGAAAGGTGGGAAACAGTGATGCAGCGCAGTGTGGCCCGGTGTGGATTGATGTTTCTGGCAGCGGTTGTGCTCGCGGTTGTGACGGCGGGATCGTTGCAGGCGCAGCCGAATGACTGCTGGGACTCGGTCGTGGTGAAGAATATCAAGTCGTGCTATCCGCTGTCGTATCCGGAGCCGCCGGGCATCGGGAAGATCAAGGCCGAGCTATGGTGGCATCACCCGGCGCCGCCGGCATCACCCGGAGCCGCGTATCTGACGAGTTACCTGGCGTGGATCGGAAACGCCGCATGCGACTCGATTGTCGACCGACTTGACGCGATGCTCGATTCGGTGTTCTACGAGATCACGATTGACAACAACGCGCGCTCGGCGGGGGTCGGGCTGTTTGCGCGGCCGCAGTATCAGTTCGTGTTCGCGCCGGGGCATTATCATGTGGCGGACCTGTTCTTCACGATCTCCGGGACGGGTCAGTTCAGTTTGATTGCGCCGGAGCCGCCGCTTCTGGGGATACCGCCGGTAGGAATATCGTGGTACGGCATCCATGTTCCGGCCGGCGTGATCATCGCCAAGCCGGGGGATGCTGACGGGAACGGGACAACGGATATTTCGGATTGTGTGCGCTTGATCAATTATATCTTCGCCGATCCCGGTGGACCAGCACCGTGCGGCGACGTTGACGGGAACTGCTTGATCAATGTCTCGGACGCCGTATATCTCATGCTTTACGTCTTTGCGGGTGGAGCGCCGCCGTCAGCGGGGTGTTGCTCGTGGTTGCCGTGAGGCAAAACGCCGGAAGCGAGTTGGATGTCAGGAAGGGATCCCGGGCGGTGCGGAGAAGTGACGGAGAAGGAGACTGGATACCGACTTTCGTTGGTATGACGATGCAAGGGGGGCTGCGGTTGACAAAACCGGTTGACAAACGAGGAGGGCGGGGTATATTGGCCTACCCTTTTGGGGCCGTAGTTCAGTTGGGAGAACGCTTGACTGGCAGTCAAGAGGTCAGGGGTTCGACTCCCCTCGGCTCCATTTTTTTATTGGTATAGTTTTCCGAGAGAATTGAAAAGTGTGCGGTGGGGGAGGACCCTCACCCCCGACCCCTCTCCCAGGAGGAGAGGGGGGAAAATCGTGTGTGCGGGTCGAAGACGGGGAGAGATTGCTTCGTCGCAGTGGAGGGTGGAGTTGATGGGGGTGTACGTTCGCTCCTCGCAATGACAGCCTCTTGGCAATTGGCGGCAGGTCGCCCCACGAAGCGCGTGAAGTCCGTGAAGTGGCGAAGGTCGAAAGCGCTTCGCGGGAAGACCTGCCGCAACAATAGAAAAATACAACCCCCTGGCCCCCGACGCTAAGGGGGAATCGGCGTCGGCGGGAGTAGTGAATGGGGCGGTGCAAAAAGCCCTCACCCCCGACCCCTCTCTGAGGAGGAGAGGGGGGAAGATCGTTTGTGCGGATGGAGACGATGGAGGGGTATGTGTGCGCTCGGCGCGATGAGGGCGTGAATCTTGTGTCTGTGAGTTGAAACGAGGGCGGGCGAAAATGGCGTTGCGGAAGCCGGGGCGGGGGCGTTAATTGGCAGCCAACAACGGAATGCGGGAATCGGATTGCCGTCGGGGAGTTTGTTGCGTATAAACTTCGAGGCGGCGTCGGGTTAGCGCCGTAACGTAGAGAAAATTGATTCATATAGGCGGCAACGGGCAAGCGCCGGCCGGCAGTTGCGGTCGCGGCGCCGACATCGGATCGGACGGCCATCATGCAGTCGTCGCGAGCGAGTCGGCCCGAGCGGTCGCACGGCCGGAACGAACGCAAAAGAGCTTGCACGGGTCGGCCGGATAGAGAGAGGAAGTTGGCGATGGCAAACACTCTGGGAATTAAGAGCTGGGATTATGCGGAGTTCTATGTCGGCTCGGCGCGGATGTGCGCCTACTGGTTCTGCCGCGCGCTGGGCTTGCGGATCACCGGTTATGCGGGTCCGGAAACGGGCGTGCGCGACCGGATGTCGTATTACCTGACCAGCGGCAGCATCAAAATCGTGGTGACCTCGGCGCTGCAGCCGCACACCTACGATATCTGGGGTTGGGTGCAGAAGCACGGCGACGGCGTCAAGCGCTGGGCGATCGAGGTAGAGGACGTCGACAAGGCGTACCGCTTTGCGCTGGCCAACGGCGCGGTGTTCGAGTCGACGCCGCATATGATCAAGGATGAAAACGGCTACATCGTCGAGGCCGCGATGAAGATTTACGACGACACCGAGC
>JADYYF010000104.1 GCA_020853795.1 Candidatus Zixiibacteriota bacterium | reverse complement strand
TGGTCGTCCGAGAATTCCCAGGCGGGTCAATTGCCTTCCGGTGTCTATCTGTATCGTGTGACCGCCGGCGACAAGTCCGTGTCGCGTAAGATGATATTGCTGAAATAGACACCGCTGCTGAGCCGATTTTTACGAGGATGTCGTGACCGACATCCTCTTTTTTTGGAGGCGATTGGTGCACCCATACCGTCGGCGACTTCTTCTTTTCAAACTGCTTGCGCACCAAAAGGAATTTTAGTAAATCGACAGCCGCGTGAATGCGCTGCCGCCCGGCGCGGGCGAGTATGGCAAGGAAGAAGTAGTGTCAGGATTCATCAATCTCTTGGCGGAAAACCCGCTCCTGCTGCTGTTTACAGTCATTGGCCTGGGCTATCTCATCGGCAATATCAAAGTTTTCGGTTTTAATCTCGGCATTGCCGCCGTCCTGTTCGTCGGCATTGCCTTCGGCGCGATGGACCGGCGACTGGCGCTGCCGGAATACATTTACATCATCGGGCTCGTGATGTTTGTCTACCCGTTGGGACTGCAGGCGGGTCCGGGGTTTTTCTCCTCGTTTCAAAAACGCGGGGTCCGTTTCAGTCTGATTGCCGTTGGCGTTTTGACCCTCGGCGCGGTCGTAGCGGCTCTGCTGGGAAACATCATGGGGATGTCGGCGCCAAGCATCGCCGGACTATTCTGCGGCGCGTTGACCAACACGCCGGCTCTGGCAGCGGCGGTCGAGGCGGTGAAAAACCTGTCGGGGAGCTATCCGCCGGAGTTGACAGAGCTGTACATGCAGAGCCCGGTCGTGACCTATGGTCTGGCTTACCCGTTCGGCGTGTTCGGCGTTATCTTATGGCTATACGTATTTTCGAAGATCTTCAAAGTTGATTACCACAAGGAGGCAAGCGACCGCAGTAGCAACGACGAAGCCGAGGCCATTGTCACGCAGACCTACAAGATCACCAATCCCGCCGTCAACAATAAGAGCTCCGGCGAGGCGCTGGAATTACTCGGTAATCCCGGCTTCACCCTGAGCCGCGTCAAGCGTGGGGACGAGGTCCTGATCGTCCAGCCGCAGACGGTGCTTAAACTCCACGACTTGGTTGTTGCCGTTGGCCCGCCCTCAGCGCTCGAGCGCGCCCTGGTTTTGTTTGGCGAGAAGAGCGAGGAATTGGTCGCTCAACGTCGCGACGATACCAGCTACGTTCTGCTCTTCGTATCCAATAAGGCAATCGTTGGGAAGAGCATCCGCGAGCTGCGCGAACAAACGCCGTTTCCCGGCGCGATTACGCGCATTCGCCGTGCCGGCTTTGAATTTGTGCCGCAGCCGGAGACCGTCCTTGAAGTCGGCGATCGTATCATGGTCGTTGTCGAGCGACATCAAGAGGAGCGCGTCACCAAGTTCTTCGGCAACTCCGTGCAGGCGCTGTCAGAAACCGACTATCTCTCGCTCTCCCTCGGGATCGTGCTGGGTGTGTTCGTCGGCATGATTCCATTTCCATTGCCCGGCGGCGGTGCCTTCAAGCTGGGTTTCGCCGGGGGTCCACTGGTAGTCGGTCTCATTCTGGGTCGGCTGGAGCGCACCGGTCCCATCCAGTGGGGCCTGCCGCACGCCGCCAATCTGGTGTTGCGCCAGATCGGGTTGGTATTCTTCCTCGCGGCGATTGGTACCAAGGCCGGTTACGGATTTGGCGAGACGTTTCAAGCCGGATCGTGGGCGCTGTTCCTCGCCGGCGGCCTGATCACAACGGTGGTCACGATCGCTACGATTCTGATCGGTTATCGCTACCTCAAATTGCCGATGCTGGGCGTCATGGGCATGATGTCGGGTATTCAGACTCAGCCGGCATGCCTGGCCTATGCCAACCAACAGGCGGAAAGCGATCTGCCAAACGTCTGGTATGCGACAGTGCAACCGGCCTCGATGATTGCCAAGATCATGCTGGCACAGATAATCGTCACGACTCTGATCCTCTGAGGACTACCCCCGATCCGCTCTCATTGATGGAATTCTCAATTCTTCAAGCCGGGCTGCTGTTTCTGGCAGCTTTGATCGCCGGATGGATCGATGCCATTGCCGGCGGTGGCGGCATGATCACGCTGCCATCGCTTCTGGCGGTCGGACTACCGCCACACCTGGCCCTGGGAACGAACAAGCTGCAGTCGACGTTTGGAAGTTTCACGGCTACCTACAGCCATGTGCGCCGGGGAGTCGTCAATTTGCGCGACGCGGTCTGGGGGATTGTCGCCACCGGAGTCGGCGCCGGACTTGGTGCACTGGTCGTCCAGAAGCTGAAATCCGAGCTGCTCGAAGCGGTCATCCCGTTTCTGCTGCTCGGTCTCGTGATCTATTTCGTGTTGTCGCCGCGTCTGGGCGAGCGCGATTCCGTCGCCAAGATGAAGCCGATTCCTTTCTTTGTCGGTTTCGGACTACTGATCGGGTTCTACGACGGCTTCTTCGGGCCCGGGACCGGCTCGTTTTGGGCGATGTCCTTTGTGATGATTCTCGGCTTCAACCTCGTCAAGGCGACCGGCTACACGAAGCTGATGAACTTCGTTTCCAACATCATGTCTTTGCTCGCTTTCGCCATCGGTGGCCATGTTGCGCTTGCGATCGGTCTGCTGATGGGAATCGGGCAGATGATTGGGGCGTATATCGGCTCCCACCTCGTCATCACTCGCGGCGCCAAGTTCGTTCGTCCGATTCTGGTCGCAGTCGTCCTGCTCACAACAGCTAAGCTGTTGTATGACAACTTTAAGTAGCGCTCGGAACCCATTGTTCTATAGCGTGTTATAGGCTGTGAGGTCAGGATTCGAATGAAGAATAGCACTCAAAAAATGAACTAACTTGCTCGATGATTGGTATTGATAGTAATATGCCACAACGAGCCAAGATCTTCATTAGTCAAATCATTGCCGTATCGGCGCTTCTGGCGCTTTGGCCCGCATCGATGACGGCGTCATCGAGCGTCGTTCGTGACCATGCTGAGGTCACGCTGGTTTGCGATCGCGAGGCGATTGCCCCGGGCGATACCTTCACCATTGGTCTGCGCTTGAAGCTTGAGCCGGAATGGCACGTCTACTGGACGAATCCAGGCGATGCCGGCTTGGCGCCGCGGCTGAATTGGACGCTCCCGAGCGGTTTCTCCGCCGAGCCACTTGAATTTCCAGTGCCCAAGCGAATCCCGGCCGGCCCCTTGATGAGTTTCGGTTACGATGGCGAGGTGGTCTTCCTCTCGCAGATCATCGCGGCGCCCGACATTGCAGCCGGCGAACGTGCGAAAATCCGTGCCGACGTTGACTGGCTGGTATGCAAAGTGGAGTGCATCCCCGGCGAAGCCGTGCTTGGTCTGGATTTACCGGTCAAGAGTACCGCGATGGTCAACGATGAATGGCGGTCCCGCTTTGTTGAAATCAGAGAGAAGTTGCCGACTACCAGCAAGGATTGGGATATTGCGGTCAGGCTCTTGCCCAATGAACTTGAACTGTCGGCGACTCGCCGGTCGGCCTCCGCGACTGCGCCGCGGGCGCTGCACCTCTTTCCCGAGCGCAAGGGTATCATTGACAACGCAGCGCGGCAGGATTTCTCCGCAACGGCGGACGGCTTCACCCTGCGCGTGTCCAAAAACAAGATGTTCCTCGACTCCTTGACCGAGTTGCGCGGTTTGCTTGTTGCCGATGCAGACTGGCTCGGCGCGGGGCGAAAAGCTCTCCAATTCGTCGCGCCGGTAACGATGGCCACCGACTCACTACCGGTCGTCGCTTCCGTCGATCTTCCGATTTGGCAGGTGCTGCTGTTTGCGTTTGTCGGCGGACTCATTCTGAATCTAATGCCCTGCGTGTTGCCGGTGCTGTCAATCAAAGCTCTCGGCTTCATCGAGCAGGCCAACCAATCGCGCAATTCAATCGCCGCACACAACCTGCTGTTCTTGCTGGGAGTGCTGGTATCCTTCTGGACTTTGGCGGCACTGCTCATGATACTGCAGGCTGGCGGGGAACACTTGGGCTGGGGCTTTCAGCTTCAGTCGCCCACTTTCCTGGTTGTTTTGTCGGCCTTTATGTTCTTGATCGGACTGAATCTCTTTGGCGTCTTCGAAGTCGGCACTTCGCTCACCGGAATCGGCAACTCGAGGTCAGCGGGGCGAATCGGCTCTTTTATCACCGGCGTGACAACGACGATTGTCGCCACGCCCTGCACCGCGCCATTTATGGGTACTGCCCTGGGCTTCGCGTTGACGCAACCGGCCATGATCTCATTGGCGGTGTTCACGGCGCTGGGGCTGGGTATGGCGGCGCCTTACATCATCGTCACCAGTTCACCGGCTCTCCTGAAATTCGTGCCCAAGCCGGGACGCTGGATGGAGACCTTGAAACAAGCGATGGGCTTCCTGCTGATGGCTACGGTTGTCTGGCTGGCATGGGTTCTGGGAATTCAAGCCGGCGCGACGGCGGTAGCGCTCCTTCTGGTGGCACTGCTCACTTGTTCTGTCGCCGCGTGGATTCTTGGGCGGTGGGGAAGTCTGGCAGTGGAGATGCGTCCGCGCCGCATTGCGCAAATCAGCGCGGCCTTGGTCATCATCGCCGGATTGGTAGGAGTCTCCGGAAATCTGCCGTCGGCCCAGGCTGCGGCTGTTTCCGCCGGTTCCGAGGCTGGGATTCAATGGGAACCGTTCTCGCCGCAGCGGGTAGCACAACTACGTCAGGAAGGGCGTCCGCTGCTGATCGATTTCACTGCGGCCTGGTGCCTGAGTTGCAAAGTGAATGAGCAGGTGGCCTTCGGCTCCGGCCAGGTTCAGAAGCGGATTGACGAGCTGGATCTGGTGGCGTTGAAAGCAGATTGGACGGCGCGCGACGCAACGATCACCCGCGCGCTTGCAGAATTCGGCCGCAACAGCGTGCCGCTCTATGTGCTATATCCGGGCAATCAGGGTGCACCGATCGTGCTCCCGGAATTGTTGACGCCCGGAATCGTGCTTGAAGCACTCGCTAAGATTGAAGGTTAAGCAGGGTCAATCGTTCCCCCCACGCGATTGACGCCGGACTGGTCAAGTGGGAATGAAAGGAAGACAACATGAGAAGACTAACGAAGATCGGAATCGTGTCGCTCGTGCTGGCGCTGATAGCGGGTCTGGCCGCGATTGCGCAGACCGGGACACAGGATGTCGCGATCGGCGGTGTTGCCATTGATCAGCCCGCGCCCGACTTTACGCTTAAGGACCTCGACGGCAAGGAGTACAAGCTGTCCTCGTTCAAGGGCAAGTATGTCGTGCTCGAGTGGGTCAACTTCGATTGCCCGTTCGTGAAGAAACATTACTCCAGCGGCAACATGCAAGCGCTGCAGGCCGAGGCGACCAAGAAGGGCGTCATCTGGCTTTCGATCTGCTCCTCGGCGCCGGGTAAGCAAGGCCACTTTCCGATCGCCGACTTGAAGAAGCGCATCGCGACCGAGAAAGCCGTACCGACCGCCTACCTGATCGACGAGAATGGCGTGGTCGGCAAACTCTACGGCGCCAAAACGACACCGCATATGTTTGTCATTGACTCGATCGGCAAGCTGCGCTATGCCGGTGCCATCGATGACATGCCATCGACCAAGGTTGATGACATTCCGAAGGCCACCAATTATGTGCGAGCGGCCCTGGACGCCGTGACCAACGGTCGTGCGGTTGCCGTGAAGTCACAGACGCCTTACGGCTGCGCCGTCAAGTTCTAAGTGCTCTATGCCGGCCGGGGCGGCGAGTGACCGTTCCGGCCGCTTGCTTTTCTCATAAAAATGTGGACATTGACGCACGTTGACCGGTGAACCGGCACAGATGGAGGAACCAATCATGCGCAAGACACTTCTGGCAGCCGCGGCAATTCTGTTGTTGGCGGCGACGGGACAGGGCGCGACAAGGACGTTTGGGGTACACGGCATTGGGCCGCGCGTCGGTTTAAGCATCGACCCGGACCAGGTACATTTCGGCGGCCATCTGGATTTGGGCGATCTGGCGCCGCAATTGATGGTGTTCCCCAATGTCGAAGTCGGCATTGGCGACGATCTGACCATCGTCTCGCCGATGTTTGAACTGGATTACCGCTTCCGCGAAGACTGGGGAAGCTGGAATCCGTATCTCGGCGGCAGCATCGGCCCCGTGTTCGTCTCCGCCGACCGCGGCCGCGATGACACGGAGTTGGGACTGACGCTGCAGGGCGGGATCGCTCGCCGCATGACCTCGAATTCGGGTTTTATGTTTCTCGAGTTCAAATTGGGGCTGGCCGACTACCCGGATTTCCGCTTCACGCTGGGATGGTGTTTCGGCAGTAAGTAATAAGCGCCGACGAACAGGAGTCGGTGTTGGGCAAGCTATTTCGGGTTCTGGCGATAAGCCAGGACCCGAACTTTTTCCAGCGTGATCAGGCCTTCCTTGACAATCCCGTCGAGAAGCCCCAGGAACGCTGAAATCTTCTCCGGGGCATCGACAATCTCGATCACCATGGGCAAATCTTCCGACAAGCGCAGGACCTTGGCGGTGTGGATTCGGCTATTGGCGCCGAAACCGAGCGTCCCGCGCAACACGGTCGCGCCGGCCAGGCCCTCCCGGCGGGCGATCTCAACGATCGCCTCGTAAAGCGGCTTGCCGTCAAGACGATCGCTTTCGCCGATAAAAATCCGCAGCAGTTCGGCTTCCTTAGGTAGTTGCATAGCGTCCTCTTACAATGAGCGCCCGAGATACAGGCCGAGAATCAGCGCCGCAATTCCCAGAACGACCTGGCCGCCGAGATTCAGCGCAGCCAGCAGCCATTCAGAATCGCGCAGCAGTTCCTGGGATTCAAAAACGAGCGTGGAAAAAGTCGTAAACGAGCCAACGAACCCCACCAACAGGATCGTCCTCAGTTCGCCGCTGATCAGCAATCGCTCCTCCGCGAGCGGCCAGAGCAGTCCAAAGACAAAACATCCAAGCACGTTGACCACGAAGGTGCCGGCCGGGAAGACACCGCCATAGAAACGAAAGACCAGGCCGCTCAAGGCAAACCGCGAAACCGCCCCCAGAGCACCCGCCAGAGCGAGCATGCCGATCTTCACGACGAGACTCATGATCGCTTCCCGATAAATTCCCGTCGCGCAAACAGCAGAATCGAAGCACAAATCAGACAAAGGGCCCAGAGTAAATAGTAAGCGCAGGCCTTCAGCATCGGCGCCACGCCCGGCAAGTCCGCGCTCATTACCTGCGCAAAGGAGAAGCCCAGGTCGCGCTCGACTGAGATGAGCTTGATGCCCTTGCCGATGACCGGCCAGAGACCGCGCGGCAATTCCGCCAGTTGCGCACCCAGCGCACTGACGATGAAATAAATCACGCCGAACACCGTGGCCAATAGCGGTCCCGAAAAGTTGGAGAAAAACAGCCCGATGGCAAAGGTTGAGATCCAGGAGAATATCGTCTGCAGCAGAAAGAGCAAGGTTGCCGCCGGTATCGGAAACCGCAAGAAGATCAAATGAAACAGCGCATAGATCGCCAACGCGACTGCCAGGAACGCCAGCAAGGCATAGAAGGAGCCGAGGATCTTGCCCATCAGAATCTCGACGCGCGAGAGCGGGCGTGCCGCGAACGTCAGCATCGTACCGTCCCGGTAATCCTGACGCCAGGTGGTTACGCCCAGGATAAGTGCGGCGATGTGACCCAGCCCAATCAGGAACTGGAAGAATCCGGCGGCGGTCTCGCTGCCGAGATTCACGCCGGACATGGCCGCCATCACAATCACCGGCAGCAGCGTGACCAGTGCCAGGAAGCCGCTGACGATCACAAACGCCCAGATGATCTTGGAGGAGCGTAATTTCTGCAGGCGATGCGCGGCGAGTCTATGAATCATGCCGCTCGCCTCCTTGCACCAGTTCCAGGAACTTGCCGAGCAAACTGGCCCGCACCGGCGCCACCGAAATGATATCCGCGCCGGCCGCGAGGATACTTGACAGGGCTGAATCCTTGCTCTCGCGATTCTTGCAGATCACTACGGTGGTCTCATTCTCGGATGTTACCTCGCCGAGCTGGGCCAGGTGCTCCGCCAGCGGTTGCTCTCCGCCGCGGTAGACGATGCGCGAAGATGTGACTCCCGTATCGAGCAGATTCGCGAGCCGGTCGAACGCCAGCAGTTGCCCCTGATTGATGATCGCCACCGAATCGGCGATGTCTTCAATGTCCGAAAGGATGTGTGTCGACAAGAATATCGTCTTGCCTTCGGCTCGCAGTCGGACCAGCAATTCCTTGATCCTGGCCTTGGCGATCGGATCCATCCCGGAGGTCGGCTCGTCGAGCACCAGCACCTGCGGATCGGCGATCAACGCCTGCGCCAGCCCGATCTTCTGCGTCATGCCTTTGGAATAGTTGCGAATGCGAACCTTGCCGGCTTCCGGCATCTCCAGGAACTGCAGTAGTTCCGGGACATACGCGGCGACTTTGTCCTTGTCGGCGCCGCCGAGCGCGCCGAAGAGCTGTAAGAAGTCAGAGCCGGCGAGAAAGCCGTCAAAATTGAAAATCTCCGGCAGGAATCCGACCGGACGCCGGGCCTCCGGATTGCGCGTGTCGATGCCGAGAATCTGCGAATGCCCGGACGTTGGATCCAGGAAGTCCATCAAGATGTGCATGGCGGTTGTTTTGCCGGCGCCATTCGGTCCCAAAAATCCGCAGATATCACCCTGGGGCACCTCAAAGCTGATCCCCTTGAGCGCCTCTTTGCGATTGCCGCGCTCGCGGTAGGTCTTGGCAACATCGACAAAACGAATGGCAGGAATCACTGTTTGCCTCCGAACTGGAAGCGAACTTCACCCGTCGGGCCGATCCGCTTGGACAGCTCAACCAGATCGTCAAGCATGCCGACCAGATCGCCCGGCTGGTAGCCCTCGACCGTATTAAGGATCTTGCCGTCCGGGAGAAGGATCACCGTCAGCGGCAGGGAAGTGATCTGGAAGCGATTCATAAACTCGCCGCGCGGGTGGCGGGCGAACGGCTGGCGGAAGTCATCATACGCAACCGCAGAGCGGATCGTCTCCAGCGAATCAGCCACATTGACCCAGTAGAATTGAATCAGTGAATCATATTTGCCGGAGGACTGAAGTCCGGCAGCGTCCGCCAGAAGTTTCATGCTGCGCTCCGAACCGGCGGCCCAAAAGACCAGACACGAGTACTTGCCGCTGCTGTCGGGCAACGTCGCTACTCTACCGTCGTTCATTTCGAATTCCAGTCCGCGCGAGACGGACTGGCGCGGTACCTTGGACTTCGCTTCACCGATGATGAAATAGTTCCACGCCAGCAAGCCGACGGCGCTCGCGATCATGGTGTACAGGTAGGCCCGGGTCGGAATTTTGCGCCAGAAAGTCATTTCAACGAGATTGTTGTAGTTTGATCCGCGCGAGCACGATGCCAAGGCCGTACGTGATGATCCCGAAGCAAAGGCCAAGCGCCACGATCGACACCGCGGCGACCTTTTTCAGTTTCTCAACTGCCTGGTAAACGCCGTCCGAATGCAGTAGCGCCGTGATGAAGTCGTTCTCGGTCGTCACTTCGCGCACATTGATCATCGTCAGCACCGCATACGCGATCCCCAACGCAACCAGCGGCATCAAAATTCCCATGAACTTGTAAAGCCGGTCGATGATTGACTCCTTTCGTTGCCGAATCAAGGTTATGCGAAATGGCGGTCTTGTACAATCAAAAAACTCTCACGGGTGCCCGGCCAAGACCTGTGGTCAACGCCGAGTCTTCTGCAAATACGCAAGCTGCGAACTGGATCAGAAGAATTGCGATTTTGCCATGTACAGCGAGATGTGACCCGTCTGTGGATTGAGGGCGAGGTCGATGCGTCCGATCCGGCCCAGCCATTGCTGAATCGCTCCGCGCAGACCGATGCCGATGGACCAGTAGGGATCGCGGAATGCGGTTGAAGCGGTGCGCCAGCGTCCCCAGACTGCGCCGTAATCCGCAAACACCGCCAACTGACTGTAAAAGGTGTGTCGATCCAGCACCTGCAACCGGATCTCCGCATTGCCGAAAAGCAGTTGATCGCCGCGTTCGATCTTGTCGGCAAACCCCCGAACATTGGACTCGCCGGAGATTGCAAACGGCGGCACCCGCTCGTCGGACGAAGAGGTTTGATACGAGCCGCGCAGGCCGAAGTTGAACGGGTGCATGATCCAGAGCTTGCGCGCGGTGAGGGAATAGCGCCATTTGTTGAAGCGGCCCTCGGGCAACTCATCGATCATCGTGAAATCGTGACTGACATCCTGTCCCGTATACAAATAGTGGTCGTAGTAGACGCGGCCGAGGACGACACCGAGCCCGATGAAGTAACGGGGGTGGTCGATGGAGGCGATGAAGTCGTTGATCGTCGTCTGGCCGTCGCGCATGGTCCAGTTCTCGCGATCGTAGCCGCCGGAAATACGCGGGTAGACATTTTCGTGCAATCGATGCCCGACACTCACCGCAATCGATTTGTTGAGATAGTCGTAGTCGGCAGATTCACCGAGCCGGCCCAACGGCTGAATTTCGCGTTGGTCGGTCAGGGACAATCCCAGGGACAGGTCCTTCCCAAAGGCTCGCGGCGCAATCAAGTAGAAGAACCCGGAGTTCTTGCCTTCGTAGCGCCGGTACAGGATTCGGGGCTGGACGAAGTAGCCCAGGAAGTTCTTGTCCGCGACACCCACCGACCAGTCGATCTTGCCGTCCGTGGTGCGTAGCGACAACAAAGGCTCGATTGTCCACACCTCACGCAGCGAGAACACCAAATCGACGGAATCGCCGCGGTCCTCGACGAGCGGTTTGACACGCGAGAAAATTCCGAAACTCTCGATGCGTTGGCGATCGCGATCCAGCTGCGCCGGGTCCAGAGGGGCGCCGACGTCACTGTCGATCTCGCGCTTGAGGATGTAGCGGCGTAACTTGAATTTGCCTTCAAACCGAATGCTGGCAATCGGCTTGCCGGCACAATCAGAAGCCGGCGGCTGACCGTTGGCGGATGCAACCGCAAGCCCCGTGATCGTCAGTGCAACTAAGAAGATAGAGGTCGGAAAGCGCTGGCGCGTCATGAAGCGTACGGAATCTCTCTCATCACGAACGTCCGGGTATAACCGCAAAGTGACACTATCGTCGGGTCGGTCTAAACGGCTGATTTACAGAAATTTAACAATTCTGGACGCGAAAAGTTGTAAAATATGTGTAGGCAGGTACCGATAATTGAAAATAGGGAGGTAACAGACAATTATGCCAGCGCCCAACAACGACTCGAAAGTGCTCATCGTCGACGACTTCGGCGATACCGCCAAGATCCTTGTCGAAATGTTCGACCATCTGCGCGTTGCCACCGACAGCGCCAACACCCCCGAGCAGGCATTCAGTAAGGTTAACGAGCATCGATACCAGCTCGTGATTGCCGATTCCCGCATGCCCAAGGTGGACGGCGTCAGCCTGCTCAAACAGATTCGGCGCAGCAGCCCCGGCACCAAGGTCGCGGTGATGTCGACCTTTGATTCTGGAAATACGCACAAGATTTCGGTCGCTGACGGCATCGACTATTATCTGCCCAAGCCGATCAAGTTGAAGCATCTCCAGGAAATGCTCGACGAACTGTCGTTGAAGCTGTAGCACCGCCTGATCAACAACACACCAATACACCGCCTTCCCGTAATGGCCGAGATTGATGCCATTGGCATTGCGCCTCCACCTGCACCCGCGCCAAGGCGCCGCCTCGCCTGAAAATGGTCTTGCCGAATTGGTAAAATGATGTATACTAAGTATTGTTACCTCCGGGTCTCATTGGGAGAATACTGCAAAGAGCTTCTTGCTAACGACCGAAAAAGAAAAGTAACATCGCGAGCCGGCGCCCGGTCGTCGCGCTCCGGCGAGGTCTTAGCATGTTCGGAATCCTGCGACAGCTTTATATCTTTGGATTAGTCCTCGCGATCGGCAGCGCGGCCGTCGCGGAATCGATTACCGCTCGCATTGCGGCGCCCCGGGGCGTTGAGCCGGGAAGTCTGATCGACGTGCGGATCCTGATGTCCTCGCCGCGTCAATTGGGTGGCGTCGATTTTACGATTCGGTATAACGACAGCCTCTTCAGCTTCATTTCCGTCGAGCAGGACACGGGACTGGACAACTGGGAGCTGTTCCAGGCGGCACATGACGCTGCCAAAAACACCGTCAATATCTTCTGCATCGCCGACATTGCCAACGGTCCCATCATGCCTGACTCCGTCGATTTCTACCCCAAGGGGTCGATTGCCAAGTTCACGTTCTTCGTGGCGCCTAACTGGCTCGACAGCAGCCGGCAGGTCTTCTCGTTCTATTGGGGACTCTGCGGCGACAACGCCGTCGCCAACAAGCGCGGCGATACCTTAATTGTGCTCAACCGCGTCCGCGACGACGACGGAACCCTTTTGTGGGTTGAACCCGACAATATCAATTATCCCGAAAGCAACCGCATCCCTGACCTCGGCATGCCCGACAGTTGTCTGGTTGCCGCCGACCGCATCCTCTTTGCGGTCGATCTGCAATTCGGCGCGGCCGCGAACTATGCGATTTGCGGCGATACCAACGCCGACGATCAGATCAATATCTCCGACGCCGTGCTCCTGATCAATTACGTCTTCGCCGGTGGGGCGGAACCGAATCCGCTAACCGTCGGCGATACCGACTGCAACGGGCAAGTCTCGATTTCCGACGCCGTTTTGCTGATAAACTTCATCTTTGCCGGAGGCGCCGGGCCGTGCGCTTCGTGTCCGTGAGCGCGCGGGTCGCTATCGATAACTGAACCTGGGCGCCCATTGGTTGGCGCCACGCGCCAGTAAATCGAACAATGGCCAAACCGCGCAGAAATCGTCGCCGGGACCAAAATAGGTGTAGGCCACTCGGTAGATCTTGCCGTCAGGATTCTTGAAGAATGTCGACACGCCCGGCCAAGGCGCGCCCTGATCGCCCTCAAAGTCCAGATCCTTGCCGAAGCTGGTTCCGGCATGGGAGTAGATCGGAAACCTCCAGCGGCGGCCGCGGGCGAATTCGCGCATGACCATCGGCGGGTCGGGCGAGACGACGGCAAATGCGCAGCGATCCGCCAGGTGGGGGTACAGCCCGTTGAAACCGTCGGCCCACATCGTACAGTAGGGACAGCGCGTGCCCATGTTGTGAATCAGAATCAACTCATCCGATTTTCCGAACAAGCGGGAAAGCTTGATCTTCTTGCCGCCGCCTGTAGTGAATTCGTAATCCGCGACCGGCCGCGGCCGCAGTTGCTGCCGCAGGAGGATCAGCCGCCGTTTGTCTTTCTGAATTTGCTTCTCCAACCGATCGACGTCGCGTTTGGTAGGCGGGGATTTCTTCGTTGCCATAGCAAGACCTCCTCATAACTCCTTTGCGTTTGCTCCGAGTATAGTCAAATCCATCTCATCGGAAAAGCAGTGTGCCGCACTAATTGAGTTGGCGAAGCCGGCAGGCTTTGCGATATTGCCGCCGGAGAATCGATGGCCCAATCCCCGATCGATGCACAAGCGCAGACTTCGTTCGGAAGCCAACTCGAACTGCTCGCGGGAGCAGTGTTGATTAGCTTCTCCGCCGTGTTTGTTCGGCTGGCGGCCGTGGGGCCTTCGGTGGCAGGGTTCTATCGCATGGCTTTCGGCGGCGTGCTGCTGCTCGCCATCGTCCTGATCAGCCGCACCAAGATCTGGCACGGCTGGCGCGACTTCAGTTTGGCCGCGCTGGCCGGGTTGTTTTTTGCCGGCGACCTAACGTTTTGGCATCGCAGCATCGGCTACGTCGGGCCGGGGCTGGCCACCATCCTTGCCAATTTCCAGGTCTTCTTCGTCACGATCTTCGCGATTGTCATTCTCAAGGAACGACCCGGCTGGCGGATCTACGTCGCTGTGCCGCTTGCTCTGATCGGCCTCTTCTTGCTGGTTGGCACCCGTTGGCAGGAGCTGGGAGAATCGTACCAACTCGGCGTGATTCTGGGATTGGTGACGGCACAATTCTACGCCGCCTATGTCTTGACCTTGCGCAAGCTCCAATCGCGCTCCGGCGGAGCTTCCTCAATGGCGAGCACCATGATCTCCTCGTTCGTTACCGCGGCCGCCACCGGCGTGATCGCGCTGATCGTTGGCGAGAGCTTCCACATCGCCGAGACCGACAGCCTGTTGTGGTTGATCCTCTACGGCATTTGCGGGCAGGTCCTGGGCTGGGTGCTGATTACCCGCAGCATCAAGCACATCGCCGCGGCCCGGGTATCGCTGACCTTGCTGTTGCAGCCGACGCTGTCGTTTGTCTGGGACTTAATCTTCTTCAATCGCCCGACCCGGGCGATTGAAGTCGTCGGCGCTCTGGTGGCCTTGGCCGCGATCTACCTGGGTTCGGCCAATCCGCGACTCAAAAAAACGTGATTGACAGGTCAGCCCTGCGGATCATTAACTTGGAGTGATGATAGCTATGATCGGTCGCTGCTCCGCCACTCTCTTCATCCTCATGGCGGTTACCATGCTCGCGTGTTCCGATGAGGGCACCAAGTCGAAGAACAGCCCGCCGGAACGTCCGCACGATCCGGTGCCGGCCGATGGCGCCGCCGCCCAGGCGGCCTACCTTACGTTGATGTGGCAGTGCCTCGACCCGGAGAACGATATTCTCTTTTTTGACGTCCTGATCGATACGGTAAATCCGCCGGTCAGAAAATTGCCGCAACTGCGCGAAGTTCGGGAAGTGGAGGTTGCCGTGAGTCAGGGTCGCCAGTATTTCTGGCGCGTGCTGGCTCTCGATACCGCGGGGAACACCGACATCTCGCCCGTGTGGAGCTTTCGTACCGGCACATTTACCGACGGCTGGTCTACCGGCGCACCGCTTCAGACCGCACGCATCGGCGCAATGGGGGCTGCAGTTGGCGGCAAGATCTACGTCTTCGGCGGAATCGGCTTCGAAGGGTATTTGGGTTCATCCGAAGAATACAATCCATCCACGGATTCCTGGCGCTACGTCGCCAACCTGGCCACGGCGCGTGCCTATGGCGCGGCTGTCACGTTGGGCGGACAGATCTACGTCATCGGCGGTACACCCGCGGGATCGCTGGTTGATTGCTACGATCCCGATACCGACACTTGGAAACCGGCGGCGCCACTGCCCACACCGCGCTCCCGCTTCGCTGCCGACACCGCCAACGGACGCATCTACGTCTTCGGCGGCTACGAGAACGATCTGCCGATTCTGGAGTACGATCCATCGGCAGACCACTGGCAAGCCGTCGCCTCGCTGACATCTCCCCGCAACGGATTCTCGGCCACCACTCTTGCCGGCAAGATCTATCTGATTGGCGGTTCGTCCGCAACCCAACCGTGGCTCGATCGCTGCGATCGCTTTGATCCGGTCACGCACGGCATGGGACCGCGTGCGGCGATTCCGAGCTTTCGCCGCGACCACCGCGCGGTGACGCTCGATGATCTCATCTATGTCACCGGTGGCTTCAACGCGATCACCGTACATAGGTTTTTTGCCTCGCTGGAAGTCTATGATCCGGTCACTGACACGTGGCGTACGAAGAGCTCGATGACATCGCCTCGACACGATCATGTTGCCGTTGCCCTGGATGGCCTGATTTACTGCATCGGCGGCCTCACCGACGCTGCCCCGGACATCTTAAATAGTGTAGAAGTTTATAGCCCGATACAGGATCCATGAAGAAACCACGCAAAACCACAACGCCAACCGGCGCGGGTCAGTCTCGCCCCTGGCACGCGGCTGAGCGCCATCTGGCCAGGACCGACAAGCGGTTGGCCCGGGTCATCCGCGCCATCGGGCCTTGTGACCTGACTCCGTCGCGCGGAGGCTTTGAATTCCTGGCGCGCTCGATTGTGTTTCAGCAATTGTCACTCAAGGCAGCCGGGACGATCTTTCGTCGACTGAAAGATCTTCTGGGTGGTCGTGTCACTGCGAAACGGATGCTGGAATTATCGCCGGCGCAGATGCGTACCGCCGGGATTTCACGCCAGAAAGCAACTTATCTGCACGATCTGGCCCAGAAAGTGATCTCGCGCGAGCTGCCCATCACGAGGCTCCCGCGACTTTCCGATGAGCGGGTGCGCGCTGCCATCACCAGCGTGAACGGGCTGGGTGCCTGGAGCGCCGACATGTACTTGATCTTCGTGTTGAATCGCCCCAATGTCCTGCCCACCCTCGATGTCGGCGTGCGTAACGGTGTCGAGCTGGTTTACGGCACGCGACCGGATGCTGAGCAGTTCGCGGCGCTGCAGCAACTCTGGGCACCGTACTGCTCGATCGCGTGCTGGTACCTGTGGGCGGAGAAGAATCGCCGCATGTCCCGGACCCGGCAGCGCCAATGAGATCTTCGGAGACGACCCCTCCGCCGCGCGCGCTGGTTAGCGGCGCCACTTCCGGGATCGGCCGTGCCTTGACCTTGCGCTTGGCAACCGCCGGCTATCGCGTCGCCGCCATTGGCCGCCGCAGCGATCGTCTGGACGAACTCACGATCCGCTTTCCCGATGCGATTGTCACACGCGTGGTTGATCTACGTGATCACGCAGCTCTTCCCAAAATCCTCGATCAACTTGTGAGCGAATTGGGCGGGCTCGATCTGTGCGTGATCAATGCCGGCGTTGACCACCGCAATCCGGAGTTGCTGCCGGAACCGGAAATTGAGACCGTCGATGTGAATGTCAAGGCCTTTGTCATCATGGCAGTCTGGGCGGCGGATCTCTTCAAGCGGCAGCGGAGTGGTCACATCGTCGGCATGAGTTCGGTGGCCGCATTCTGGGGCAACGGCCGGACGCTGGCCTATAATGCCTCCAAGGCGTTCGAGCTGCGTTATCTCGAAGGCCTGCACAACAATCTCGCCGGCCTCGAAGTCTGGGTTACCGACGTCCGCCCCGGCTTTGTCGCAACCGAGATGACGGCCGGACGCAACGACATGTTTTGGGTATCGTCACCCGAAAAAGCCGCAGAGCAGATCTATCGCGCGATCTTGAAGCGCAAGCGCGTTGTCTATGTCACGCGGCGATGGCGGTTTATTGCCTGGCTGATGCGCTTGTCGCCCTATCAACTCTACCGCCGCTTGACGGTCAAAAGCTGAACTGAATTCACAGAAGGAATAGAGAGTCTGGAGGAAAGCTCAATGGCAACCTACATCATCCTGAGCAAGCTGGGTCCGCACGCATTTGACACACCCGATGGCCTACGCGGCATCGCGACAATGGTGCGCGATAAGCTGAGGGTCGAATGCCCGAAAGCGAAATGGGTCCAAAGCTACGGCTGCATGGGCAGCTATGATGTCGTCGACATTGTGGAATCGGATGACCCCCAGCAGATTGAAAGGGCAGTGATGATTATCCGCGCCCTCGGACGATCCACCACCGAGACGCTTCTGGCAACTCCGTGGGACGAATTTCTCAAAGCACTGTAAAGCCATGAAGCACGAAGCCTGCGGACTTACGCCCGCAGGCTCGTTGGGTGAGTGGAGGGATTATGACCAAACCCGCAAAAGGGGGGTGTTCGGATAAAGGCCGTCAGCCGGCTGCGCGTTCCTTGGAGCAGATACGAAGTGAACCAACTGATCTCCTTTACATTGATTCAGACGCAAGGAGGGGGATTTTGTTTAATCCTCGACCGTATAATTCCTGAGGTCGGAAGCGGCAGCATCACTGTCGCGGCGCGGCGACCAAAACCGTTGACAATTAACGATTTTGTGGTATCATTACAAGGTGTCCGCGGTTTTCGCGGCTTTTTTGTCGAGGTACAATAAGATCCCAATGTTACGAAGGCTTTTCGTTTGCGCGGTCTTGGTGCTGGCCGGCCTCTGGTCGAATTCGGCTTTGGCGGTCGGTCCCCAATCGCCGCATACTTACACCGCTGCCGACGGAATTGTCGGCAAGATCACCGAGTTCCTGGTCGTGCCGGACAACGATACCGTCGGCGCCATGACCGACTACCGGCTCAAGTTCATTCTCGACGACGACTCGCTGCCGTCAGGAGCGATGCTCGAACTCGATTTTCCGGCCTATTTTGACGTCAGTGAAATCGACTCCATCGTCTGCTCGAACAACGACGGCGATAGCAGCCAGATGAGCGTCGTCAGCTACGAGTTGGAGGGCCTCCACCTTTCCGTCCGGCTCGATTCCGTCGAGAACCACCCCGAGCCCGGAACTCAGATTACGCTTACAATTTACGGTCTTGTCAGCGCAACGACCGCGGATTCCTACCAGGTGCTCCTGGCAGTGGTCCGCAGCGATGGTCAATTGGTGGCGTTGCCGCGATTGTCGGAGCCGTTCACCCTGAAGCCGGCGCCGCTCTCTCAGTTTGCGATTTCACCGAAGGGGCTTCAGCAGATTCATGCCGGCGAGTCGATCGTCTATTCCGTGAGCCGAAAGGATCAGTACGGGAACATCGTCCCGGGCGGGCCGGTGACCTGGGGCGTGATCGGTTCGGCGGGGACTCTCCAGGGCAACACCTTCGTCGCGCAGTTTGTCGGCGCTGCGAAAGTGTTCGCCTCCTATCAGACCTTCGCCGATACCACAGCCTACATTTATGTGCTTCCCGGCGATCTCTCCTATTTTGACCTGACCGGCGGAGCCGACAGCGCCGTTGCCGGCCAGTTCTGGAAGGCGGGCGCGGATGACATCGTGGTCACCGCTCGCGATCTCTACGGCAACGTCTGCACGGACTTCGACGGCGCTGTCTATTTCAATGCCAGCGATCCCACCGCGACTCTGCCTTACACCTCGGCGTCGCGATATACTTTCACCGTCGACGATCAAGGCGTGCGCATCTTCCCGGGCAACGGCTTTCGCTTTACCAAGGCCGGGCGGCACATGTTGTCGCTGATGATGAACGGGGAAGAGAAGAAGTCGATCTATCCGATTGCGATCATCGCGGCCGCGCCGACCAGCTATAACTTGAACGTTCCCACCTCTGCGGTTGCCGGCACTGACTTTCAGGTGCAAATTAGCGGCGCGATTGATGCGTTCGGCAACTCCGTCTCCGGGCGTACCGATATCTCGTTGCAGTCCGGTTCAGGCGCATCGCCTTCCGGCGTTTTGCCGTCTTTACCGTCGTTCTATGTGCAAAACGGCTTCGGCAGCGGCACTACCCGGCTGGTCAAGACCGGAAATACCACACTCGTAATTAGTCTGAGCGGCGTCATCAGTGTTCGTACTGTCGCGGTTGCGCCGGCGGCCACGGCGCGTTTTCGCTTTGAGATGGATCCCACCCAACCGATCAATCAACCCTTTGTCGGCAAAGCCCGGCTCACGGCACTCGATGCCTACGAAAACGTCGCCGTCGGCTTCAGCGCCTTCACCGACACCGTGAGGATTACATCCGATGGCGCCGGCACGATGTATAGCGACGTCCTCGGCGCACCGGATGCGTTTCTCGCCGGCATTTGCGACTTAACCCGCTTCGGAACACGTTACGACGGTCTCGAGAGTTTCGTCCGCTTCACGGCAACCTCCAAGAGTGGTATCACGGGACAATCTCCGGAAGTCGGTCTATCGTTGCTGAAGATTACCCGCGGAGAATTTGCGCAAGAGTATCGCTATCTGGGCGAGCAATATAGCTTCAGCCTGACCATCGCCAATTTCGGTACCCAGCCGGCTA
>JADYYF010000103.1 GCA_020853795.1 Candidatus Zixiibacteriota bacterium | reverse complement strand
TCGGCAGACTGTTGAGAATGGAGGGGATAACGTTCTCCTTGAAGAAGAAGTCAGCGAGGACGTGGCGCCGATCGTGGCCGGCGGGGGCGCCAATCGAACGCAGCGGCGCGGCCGTGGTCGAGCGAAAGCGCCCGCGATGCGGGAGCGTGACCTGGACCTTCACGTAGGTCTGCTTGGCCGTGAGGTGTTTGATCTCCTGATACAACTCGGCCAACGCCCGGGCGGCCGTCAGTGTACCCGGGGCGGTCAGCGGCCGGATGTCGCGTTCAAGCTGAGGCAGGCATTTGCGCAGCATATCGCGGGCCGGCTGGCCCTGGCGGACGATTTGAATCAGTGCGGAGTGCGCCTCCGGACGCGAGACCGCCGGATCGATCCAGAATTCGCAGAGCGCGACATAAAACAGCCCAAAGTCGAAACGGCTATTGAGATTGAAGGTCCACTTCTCGCTGCGCAAACGTTCTCCTTGGTAGCCCGTACTGATACTGTCGCTGCAATCTCGCGGCGGTTCAGCCGCGGGGCAAGCGGGCGTAAGTTACCCACAATCGGCGCCGCGTCAAGCGCCGAGTTGCGGCGGCCGCCTTTTTGCTTGTAGAGTTCAGGGGTCGATGATATTATGACGGTAGCAGCGACGGCCAGTCTTCACTCCCGTCGCCGGTCCAGAGATGAACGACAATAACCAACGAAATTCCCGCAGCCACGCAGAACTCAAGGCCCTGCGAACGATCATGGAAGGCACGGCAGCCGAAACCGGCCAGGGCTTCTTCCAGTTGCTCGTGCGCAGCCTGGCCGAGGTGCTCGGCACCTACGGCGCCTGGGTGACCGAGTACCTGCCCCAGACCGACCAACTGCGCGCGCGGGCCTTCTGGCTTGGCAACGGCTACGTGCAGGACTACCTGCATCATGTCGCCGGCACCCCGTGCGAGCGAGTGATCCGTACCGGCCGGACGGTGCATTTTCCGGACCGCATCATCGAACTTTTCCCGAACGATCCGGATCTGGTGCGGACGAACGCTGTCAGCTATCGCGGTGAGCCGCTGACCGATGAGAACGGCAGCATCCTCGGCCATCTGGCCGTGCTCGACAACAAACCGCTGGCGGATGACGAACGGGTCGCCACGCTGTTTCGCATCTTCACCGCCCGGGCCTCGGCAGAACTGCGGCGAATGCGGGCGGCCGAACAGTTGGAAGCCAGCGAGGCGAAATTTCGACGCCTGGTCGAAAGCGCAATGGATGCCATCATTGAATTTGATCAAGATTTTGCCGTGACGCACTGCAATCAAGCGGCGATGCAGTTATTCGGTTGCGAGGACCACTGCGAACAGCCACTCAGCCGGTTCCTGGAGTCAAGAAGTTACGAGCGGCTGTTGACGTTGGTACAAGGACTGGGGCACTTGCCGGACTCCGAGCAGCGGCTGTGGATCACTGAAGGACTGACCGGACGGCGCAGTGACGGCGCGGAATTCCCGGCCGAGGCGACGCTGTCGCGGCTGGCGGGCGCCGGCAACGCGCACCATACGCTGATCTTGCGCAATGTTCAGGACCGGCTCGCCGCTGAACGCATGATCCGGCAGCTCGCCAGCGAAGCCGAGGACTTGCGGCGCGAATTGGGACTGCTGAACTCCGAGATGCTTGGACACAGTCCGGCGATCGCGGCGGTGTTGCGCGATGCCGCTCAAGTGGCGGTGACGGATACGACGGTGCTGATCCTCGGCGAAACCGGTACCGGCAAAGAAGTCTTGGCGCGCACAATTCATGCCCATAGCCTGCGCCGGGAGATGCCGTTTATCAAGGTCAACTGTGCGGCGATTCCGGCGGCGCTGATCGAAAGCGAGTTCTTCGGGCATGAGCGCGGCGCGTTTACCGGCGCGACGGCCAAGCGCATCGGCCGCTTCGAGCTGGCGGACGGCGGGACGCTGTTTCTGGACGAAGTCGGCGAATTGCCCTACGATCTGCAGGCCAAGTTGCTGCGCGTGTTGCAGGAGGGCGAGTTCGAACCGGTCGGTTCGTCGCGGACGATCAAGATCAACGTGCGGATTATTGCCGCGACCAACCGCTTGCTGCCGCAGATGATCAAGGCGGGAACGTTTCGCGAAGATCTCTTCTATCGTCTGAATGTCTTTCCGATTCACTTGCCGCCGCTGCGCGTGCGCGGCGACGACGTGATCCTGCTGGCGCAAACCTTCCTGGCGCAGCAGGCCCGCCGCATCGGCCGCTCCCTGGGGCCGCTGAGCGATGAAATCGTCCGCCGCTTGCGCGCCTACGAGTGGCCAGGCAATATTCGCGAACTGCAAAACGTCATTGAGCGCGCCGCAATCACTTCCCCGCCCGATCGCTTCTCGCTCGATCGCGCCTTGCCGCCGGTCGAGACGACGCCGACACCGCCGGCGCAGCCGGTCGCTTCACCGCGCGTTCTGACCCGGACGGAGTTGGAGCAACTGGAGCGCGAAAACATCATCAAGGCGCTGCAGGCCAGCGGCGGTAAGATCGCCGGCAAGCGCGGCGCGGCGGAATTGCTCGGTTTGAAGCCTTCCACCCTCTCTTCCCGCATCAAAGCGCTCGGCATCGCCGCCGGCAGCTAACCTCGCGAAATTTCGCGAGCGTCACGAAAATTCGTCACGAGCCGTTACGAAAAAACGGTGAATCGCGCGGCGATGATGCTAACGTCGCAAAGGTGAATCCATGATCCCGTTGACATGCAAGGGCTTGCTCGCGGCGGCAGAGTTTGGCACGCCGTCTGCTTTAGTGTTGGTCAGTGATGAAGACAACAAATCGAGTCATTCAGAAGCAACAACCAACACGAGAGGAGTCAAACATGACCACCATGAAGACCATGAATCGGATGCTCAACGGCGTCGATGTGACCAAGTTGATGGAGATGATGGAGCAGATTCGGGTTCAGCCGGAGCTGGCCGCTTTCAAGTTCCGTTCGCGCAACCGCTGGATCGACGGCGGGCACAACCGCTCAACGATCAAGGAGTTCTACGGCCTCAGCCGCGAGGATATGACCCGCGAGAAGGCATTCATCATGGACAACGATGAGCCGGCAACTTTGCTCGGTAGCGACCGCGGCGCCAATCCGGTGGAGTACGTGCTGCATGCGCTGGCCGGCTGTCTGACCACGACGCTGGTCTACTACGCCGCCGCGATGGGGATCAAGATCGACGAGATCGAATCGATGTACGAAGGCGACATCGACGTCCAGGGTCTGCTCGGCCTGAGCGATAAGGTGCGCAACGGCTATCAGAACATCCGGGTGAAGTTCATGATCAAGTCGGATGCGCCGAAAGAGAAGCTCGAAGAGCTGATCCTGCTGGCGCAGGGACACTCGCCGGTCTTTGACACGCTGTCGCGGCCGGTCAAGGTCGACGTCAGCCTGGCGTAAGCCCTTTCCGCAATAGGAAACGGCGAACCGGAATACCCGGTTCGCCGTCTTCGTAGTTGCAATCGTATGTTTACGTCTGCGTTTACGCGCGCGATTCGCTTCCGAGCCAGCGATAAACCAGACCCGCTAACGCGGCGCCAATCAAAGGCGCAACCCAGAACAGCCAGAGCTGCGACAGCGCCCAGTCGCCGACGAAGATCGCCGGACCGGTTGAACGCGCCGGATTGACGGAAGTGTTGGTCACCGGGATGCTGATCAAGTGGATCAAGGTCAGGCAGAGCCCGATCGCAATCGGCGCAAAGCCCTTGGGCGCGCGATCATCGGTCGCGCCGAGAATCACCAGCAGGAACATGAAGGTCATGACGATTTCGCAGATCAACGCCGCGCCCAGCGAGTAGCCGCCGGGCGAGTGTTCGGCATACCCGTTGGAGGCGAATCCGCCGGAGACATCGAATCCGGCCTGGCCGCTAGCGATGAAGTACAACACCGCTGCCGCGGCAATAGCGCCGAGCACCTGGGCAATCCAGTAGGGGATCAAATCACCAGCCTTAAAGCGGCCGCCCGCCATCAATCCGAACGAAACCGCCGGATTCAGATGACAGCCGGAGATGTGGCCGATCGCAAATGCCATCGTCAGAACGGTCAGACCAAAGGCCAGCGCGACCCCGACGAAGCCAATGCCCAGATTCGGGAATGCCGCCGCCAGAACAGCGCTGCCGCAGCCTCCCAGCACCAACCAGAAGGTACCGATGAACTCCGCGACCGCTCGCTTGCCAAGGGACATAGATTTCTCCTTTCCCAAACAACCTGTTTGCGCCCGCTCAGTCCCTGATCGGGCGTACTCTCGGAACTTCAAATAATCAAAGTCGGCGGCTGGAGCCAATTACGCTCCGGCCGCGATCACCGCTACGGCTTCACCAGCGCCCGCAGCTGGGGCGGGGCTTTCATCAATTCGACGAAGCTGTACTCCCAGATCGCCGCATTGCCCTCGGTGCGCTTGGCGTTCGTTTCCACGATCTGGCCGGGGAACTTGACGGTCAGGATGATCTTCCGCCCCGCGAAGGCCGATTCCATCATGGTTGTCATCATGTCACTCATGTCGGTCACGGCATCGCCCATTGCCTGGCCCAGCGAATCCATGACCTCCATCGATTCGTACTCACCGGCAGCGCTATCGGGCTCTTCATTGCCTTCAACCGACTCGGTCGTTTCTTCCGCTTCGGTGGCCTCTGCCGTCGCACTTGACTCGGTCGGTTCCGGGGACTGCATCATCTGAGCGGCGGCTGAATCGGCAAAATCGCGGGTGAACAGCCAATTACCGGAAGCTTGTTTGGCGAATCTGACTTCGCGTTTCACGGCCGGTGCGGCCATTTCTTCACCGTCACCCATGTTGCCGCTCACCTCCAACATCTCCTGCAGATCGGTGAAGGAGAATTTCATGTCGTAGGCTACGGTCGAGTCGGTGGTGGTCTCCTTGAAGTCGAGCAGTTTCACCTTGCCCTTGCTGGATTTCACCTTCTTCTCGATATCTTCCCGTTTGACGAATGTGAACATGTCGGCGGCATTGGCCGAATCCGACATCTGGCCGAGGCTGGCGAGTTCCTCAAAGTACTTCTTGTGCATCACCATACGAGTTGTCATCGTGCCGGTGCCGTCGGCGTTCAGTTCCAGCGTCTCGGCGTAATCGATGCAACCGAGCACCGCCAGCATCATGGCAAGTATCAACCCCCCCAGAAGTAGTCGTCGCATGTAATGACCCTCCACCTATACGAGAAATCTCATCGTCAGTGCATGATTGTTTGATGCCGGAAGCATAGAATGTCGGGCTGATAGATGCAAATAAAATCGCAGTGCCATCTCGGCATTGAGAATCGGGATGCTTTTGGTAGTTGTCCCAGTCAAGCACCGGCATCACTCGACAACTCTGGAACGGAACAGCCCCGATTGCCGTGGCCATCGAGGCTGCTGGTCTTGCTGTTCCGTCAGGTGGCGAAGCGTCTACTTCCCGGCTTTGTAAGATACCATGTCGGCATCGACCCGAAGTTTTTTGCCGTCAGGTCGAGTGACATAGAGTTCAAGAGCGCGATCGCCTTTGCACTGGAACATCTCGACGTAGAGCGGATGATACCCGGCTTTCAGCGCGATCCGCCCCGGGACTTCGCCGGCACCGTGCAGGCCGTCGTTGTCGACAATCAGCGTGTCGGCCACCCAGAGTTTACTGCCGTCATCGGAACTGATGGCAAATTGATATAGCCCTTCCTCAGGCGCATTGAAGTAACCCTGGAAGACCAGACCGAAATCCTCGTTGCGCGCAAAGTCGGGCAGCTCGACTGCGGGCTGGATCGTGTTCTTGAGCACTTTGACCGAGTCAAAATCGGGCAGCCGCTGCCAGCTCCCTTCATAGTAGCTGCAGCGCAGACCCGGCTTCAGTTTTGCGACGGCGACCGGATCGCGCGGGGTCAACTCACGGAATTCGACTTTGGCCAAATGGCTGTCACTGCGACCGGAGAGCGTGGCACGCGCTTTGAGAATTCCCGAGTCTGTGATCGTCAACGGCCCGGTGTACAGCGGCGAGGAGTCGGTGGGATCGCTGCCGTCGAGCGTGTAGCGGATTACTGCTCCCGGCGTTGGCGACGACAGCCCAACGGTCGTGCTCCCCAGGAACGCTGTTTCCGGAGCATGAACGCGCACCACCGGGTTGACGGCGGTGTCATAGAGCTCGGAAGCCGTCGTGACCTGAGGACGCTCGCGATGGAGCGCCGTCGCGGCCAGCACCCGGAGGTTAGGATCGTCGGGGAGAATCAACAGAACATCGTCCGCGCCCACATCAATGCGCGCTGCGAACAGATAAGTGAACTTGTAAGTATCGTTCGTTCCGGCCGCAGTGTGGCGGTGTGAACCCGCCCACGCGACCAGGCCGGGATTGACATACATGGGCGCAATCGCCATCGCGTCTTCGACCAATTGGCCGTTGACCAGGCGGTTGTTCCACTGGCCGAGCGGTTCGTCATAAGGAAGCACCAGCAGGTTGTGGGAGGTTGTCGCGTCCGCTGCCGATTTGACCACGAAATTCGCGCTGGTCGGCTTGCCGATTGCCGCCAGCAGCAGGTAGACGGCGTCGGCGTTCTCGCCGATGGGCAGCGATTGCCCGGCGCAGTGCACCACGTTATTGGCACCCGGTGTGGTCGGACCGAATTCGAAACGGATGTCGCCGAATTTCAGATCGCGCGGCACAAGATCGCCGGCGAGCGTGTTGCCCTTGCCGTCAAAGTCGCCGTCGGTACGATCGGCATCGGTGCTGATGCCGTCGAGATTAAACGGCAGTGCCAGGGATCGCGAGAGCGGCATTGGAACCGGCGCCTCGCGCGTCTGCGCCAGACGCACGGCGAAGGCCTTGGGCTGATACGGCGTGAGCGCGGTCGTCAACACACCTTTCACGACGGTCGCTTTGCCGACTTCATCCTCCTGCCCGTCGACCTGGCGCGCGGTCACGATCGCCCGCGGGAAGCTAACGCTGATATTTTCGCACGGCCGACCGTAGAGCTCACGCAAGCGCACGATCAGCTCGTCGCTGTTTTCAGCTTTCTTCAGCGCGGTCGTCATAACCGCCGGCTTATCCGCATTTGTGCCCGCCGTGATTTTCACCATTGAGAGGGACTTGCCCAGCTTGCCCGGATGCGGTTGCGTCCAGAACGCGGTCAACGACTGGTTAAGCTGCGCCGCCAACCATGGGACATTGCCCTGCCGCCAATCACCGCTGTGACCGGTGATCGAGTAGGTGAAGCGGTGATGGCCGAGATCCTG
>JADYYF010000102.1 GCA_020853795.1 Candidatus Zixiibacteriota bacterium | reverse complement strand
TGTCGTCGCTGCCGTTTGCGGTGGGGCTGTATCTGCCGATTTCGACATCGACACCGATCTTTATCGGCGGCATCATTCGCTGGCTGGTGGATCGGCGGAACAAGAATGCGAGCAGTTCGGAGGCGGAATTCTCACCCGGCGTGCTGCTGGCGAGCGGGTTGATTGCCGGCGGTGCGATTGCGGGATTGACGCAGGCGATTTTCTATATCCTCGGTTGGGAGACGATCTTCGACAAATCGCACTGGCTGGGTGCCTGGGCCGGCAGCGATCTGTGGACGCTGGTGCCGTTTGCGGCGATGGGGGTGTTCCTGTACGTGATTGCGACGCGGAAGCGCAATGGTTCAAGCGAGGCAGCTTCGTGATGGACATAGACCGGCTCTTCTTAAGGATGCGGCCACGACTAAGGCTGCAGCCCGAGTCGATTTGAGTACACTTGTGAATACTGACTGACAGAATCTGTCAGTCAGTATTTGAATTGCGATACGTTCAAAGAGGGGTGACTATAGATGTTCAATGGATATCGCGGAGTTTGAACGAGGCCCATGTGTCATTGCGAGAGCCACGGGCTCACGGGTGACTTGCAGATGGTGCCATATTGAGAGTGGGCACATAGATCAGCTCTGCCGAAAACGCTGATTTTGATTCGCTTGTGAAAATCCCTTGACCAATCGACGTTCCCTGACTTAATTTCAACGCGAGACAATTCGAACAAAAGGTGTTCTATGGCTAGGCTCCTTCCCCACAGTTGTTTTTTTGGAATATTCTTGATTCTGATCCAGTCCGAGCTTCTCCCGCAGACTCAGGAGACTGCTGATTTCAGTCATTCAACCGGAGACTCCCTATCGACTGCCGATCTGCTCAAAGGGCTGCTTTCCAATCGCACAATTCCGGAGCTTGATTTCAAAGAAGTTGCTACTAGCGACGCACTCGCGGCTTTATGCCGACCGTATGGAGTAAACATTTGGGTGAGTCCCGAGGTGTCCGGCACCATCACAGTCTACCTCACTGATGTCGCTCTGAGCGATGCGATTCGGTTTATCGTCAAGGAAAAGCAACTGCGTTGGGCGATCGAGGACAATATTCTGAAGATCTACCCGCCGAGCGAAGCCGAGCGTTTTCCATACGAAATCCAATTTCAAGACGGCCAGCTATCAGCCGAATTTGACTCGTTGCCGCTCACGTTGGCGGTTAGGGCGCTAGTCGACTCGACCGGCCGCAACATGGTCATCGAGCAGGGTGTGACGGGGTGGCTGACCGGCAAACTCAAAAACGTGCCGTTGGAGCTAGCACTGGAGGCGCTGATGTCCGCCAACGGATACCTGCTGACAGAAAGGGACGGCATCTACTATGTCGACCGGCTGCAAGAGACAAATTCAGTACGCCGGGCAGCCAGTTACGACGTGCGTTGCGACAGCGGTCTGATCACGCTTGAAGTTCGCCAGGCCGACTTGCAACGACTCGTTGAGGATATTGTGCAGAAGTGCAATCTGCCGACGGTACTCTACGGAACGCTCGCCGGGACAGTGACGGTAAAGGGCATCGGCGTCGCGACGGATGATCTGCTGACACTTGTTCTCAGGGGAACCGAGTACACGTTCAAAGAGGAGGATGGAGTCTATCAGTTTGGCTCAGCGAAAATGGAGGAGATGCGCACCAGCAAGTTCATTGCACTACAGCATTTGGTCGCCGACGATTTGCTCAAGCTCGTGCCGACAGCGATAGCAGCCAAACTTGCGATTTCCGTCATGCCGGGTCAGAACGGGTTTCTGGCAACGGGGGCATACAGCACGATCAAGGAGCTGGAGCAGTTTACCAAGTCGGTGGACTTCGCGCCGGCGCAGATCCTGATCGAGGCACTGGTTGTAGATTTCTCAACGAGTCATCTGCGCGAGTTTTCGATTATCGCCAACAACAGAGGTCAGTCCCAGCCTGGGGCGGGCAATGAATCGTACTATCCGGAGATTCAGTTGTATTCGGCGGGCAAGAAGGCGGATGAGAAGCTGCAAGACTTGGCGTTGCGGATGGGCGTGACCAACATCGGGCATCTTTCGGACGATTTCTACATACGCCTGCGGGCGTTATCGCAAGAGGGCAAAGCAAACATTCGCTCGCGGCCGACAATTGCGGCCTTGAACGGACATGAAGCTGCGATAAGTATTGGTACGACTCAATACTATTTGCTCAAGACGGAGACCGTCTACAACGGCGGCAACGCGAACTACACTTCCCAGGTTTCGCAGCGGTTCGAGTCGATCAAGGCGGATGTTACGTTGAAGGTGACGCCCTGGGTGACGGCAATGCAGGAGATCATCGTCGACATCGCCCCGGAATTCAACACGCCGCAGGGACAATTCGACCCGGAGGTGCCACCGACGATCAACCATCGGACTCTGCACTCACGGGTGCGGCTGCGGGACGGCGAGACGATCGTGCTGGGCGGCATGATACAGACGCTTGAGAACGTGGTGATCGACAAGTTTCCGTTGCTGGGAGAAATACCGATTCTAGGGCGTTTGTTTCAGAATCGGCGGCGGTCTGCGACCGAAGCCGAGTTGATGATCTTCTTGACGCCGAAGATCTACTACGGATCGGAGGGGTCAGTCGATATCAGTGAGTACGACAAGAGGTGATTACGATGCGGGGCGTGACGGACTCTCGGAAGCGAGGAATTGCTGCGGAAATCAATGTGGACGTGACTGCGCGAAGGCCTTCGTGCATGCGACGACCTGCCTGGTTGCGGTACTTTGGCATCGGCAGTAGCTATCTGATCGAGACCCAGGGACGGACGTGTGCGATCTGGAAAGTGGGGAAGACGAGACGGCGTCGTACAAATGTCAGCAACAAGGTCGCAATTGAGGAAAAAACTCTTCGCGCGGAGTTGCGCAGATTGGGCTATTGGGGTCAGCCAGCAACTGTGATTCTGCATCCACCTGTAGTTGCTGTGAAAATGGTCGCCATTGGTGCCGAGAAGCCGGAAACCTGGTTGGCGGCGCACTTGTCTGAGATCTCGCCACCGGGCAATCGTCGGGATCTGGCAATGGTCCATCATGCAGTCAGAGATGGGCAGTTGGTTGCGGTATTCGGCCACAAGTCGGAATTGCGCAGGCTGCTGACCACGCTTCAAGACAACGGCATAGCGATCGACAGCATCGTGCCCGCGGCGTTGTTCGTCCTGAAAGAGTTCGAAGAGTCTACGAACGCAGAATGCGATGCTGTTCGATTCGTGCTTGGCCAGTATCGTGTCGGGGAAGAAGGCAAGGCTCGTACTTTCCAGGTCGAGTTGCCAAAAGAGTCTTCCGACCGAGAGTCATGCGGGCATACTGCTGCGATTTTTCGGAAATACGCGAACTGCATTCGCAGGGGATCGAGCAGACACAGGCAGGGATTTGCCTGTCTGGATTTCTTGCCGCAATTCGGGCTACCACGTGCGTTGGCAACCCGAGATCTGTCCCAGGCCATCAAGGTGATGAGCTTTCTGCTTCTGGTGATCGTGATTGTGGTGACTGGTCTGTGGGCAACTCAACTGGTGTCGGGGAACGCACAGGAGCACCTGCGCCTTCAGGAGACCTATCGTGCTCTTGACGAGACTGAAGCTGAGAACGCAGGACTTGAGGAGTCCGTAGAGCGACTTGCCGCTATGCGGTCCGTCCGGGTTGATCTGCCGCGACTGCTCTCCATCGTCGCCCGGGCAACTCCCGCCATTTGCTGGCTGGGGTCATTGCAACTGCAATCTGATGCTAGAAGTAAAGAGGTTGTTTTCTCGCTGAGCGGATACTCGCGGGAGGAGAAGGAACCACAAGCGTTTGCAGCGGCGCTTTGCCAAAGTCCAGGAATCGAATCGGTGACGCTCGAGCGCGTGTCTCGGTCAGAGTATTCGGCTCAGGCGGAGCACGGCGCATTGGCGCAAGCCGTTGTATTTCGGTTCGAAATGACCGGGAGTTTTAGCGATGCTAAGTAAGGTCTGGTGGCGGCAAAACCGTTTCTGGGTATGGCAGTTCGGGCTGGCAGCAGCACTGTTAATGGCACTCACGCTGGTGTCAGTAAGCTGGGTGCCAGTTGCCGCTTCGCGGCTGTCACGGCTCTTTGGAAAGGTCGATTCCGATCCAAGAGCGGTGTTGGCGGAATTGGATCTGGAGCGACAGCGACAGGCAAGACTTAAGGCGACGATCGACTCTTTGAGTGCTCGGATCATGAGTGACGCCGCTGGGACGACGATTCTGAAGCAGATCAGGGAATCGTGTGGAGAGGCTGGCGTCAGCATTATCAGCTACGACCGACTTCAGTCATCAGACCGAACGTCAATGTCCACAACGAGCTTCAGAATCATGACCGAGGGGACATACGACCAACATGCGATCATACTCTCGCGATTGTACGGCTCCAATCCGCAGTTACAGGTTGAGTCACTTGCTATGGAGCGGGTCGGGGCCTCCACTGGCAAGTTGAGGTGCGTCTTCGTTGTGGGCGCGGCTCAAGGAGGGTAAGGTCGTAAGTGTTGCTGAAGCGAGTATTGCTGATTGTTCTGGCGCTTGCGTTAGTTGGCGTTTGGCTGCGAAACCTGTTTCTGCTGGTGCCGGAGGGTGTCGCCCGTCGGAGAACTTTTGAGGCACCAAAGGTATCTCATTGGACAGCGGCGTCGACCGAGGAAGCGGGTGATGATGATTTTGTCTACATCGCCGGTGCGCGCGATCCGTTTGAAGTACCGCAGCGGAAGCAGTTGCGTGAGACTAGGGTGGCAGGGCCTACGCCAGCTGCAGCGCCGGTTCGTTCAATCCGGGCCTCATGGCTCGGGCACGTCTGGACGGCGAAGAATCCGTACGTCGTTGTGTTTGACTCACTGACGCATCGGACCAGCCTGCTCTGTCCGGGCGATACACTCAACGGCTTCATACTCAAGCGGATTACGCAGCATGAGATTCAATGGAAGGCACCACGAGGGCCAAGACTTGTCTGGACGATCGAGAAATAGAGTTGCCGGAGAGGCCGGGACGGTATTACTGGCCGTGTTGGCGGTGCTGGCGATCCTGGCGATCGTGATAACGGCCGTACTAATTCACGGAAGCTGGCAGAAGGCGCGGTGTGCTCTGCTGGTCGACGAGGTCAGAGCATCCTACCTTGCCGAATCGGGAATACACGACGCCATGGCGCGGCTAGCCGAGGAACCAGCGGAGCGATCATTTGCCCGGAACGTGCGGCTTGATTCCACCAGCCAGGTCTCTTACACAGTGGAACCCTGGGGAGTATTTGTCTTGGTGCGGAGCACGGGAAGCACCAGGCGGCTGGAGCGATCATTCGAAGCCCGGATTGGAGCGCGCCCGCCCGAAGTATTCAAGAACGTGATTACGCAGGTCGGCCCGCCGTACCCGCTGGTGGTCTCGGGCGGAACTCGGATTGTAGGCAATGTCGCACTCGGTCCGGCCGGAGTTACTGCCGGCGAGATTGCGGGACGGGTGTTCAATGGCCGGGAAATGGTGGAAGGACAAATCACTGTCGTCACCGCCGCAGCCGTGCCACGCATCGATCGTTCGCAACTCGACGAATTTCTGAGTCTGCTGCAGCAGCGGAAACTAAACGCGTACGTAACGGACGTCTCAATCGTGATCAGAGATGCGGGCGACTTATACAGCGATGGCGGGCGAAGCCATCATGATCAACGCGCACGAGCCGATCTCGAGATCGAGACCGGCAAGAGTGTTATTGACGGCCACGGAACGATGCTTTTCTCTGATCGCAGTGTCCGCGTTCTTGGTAGTGGGAAGCTCATAAATCTTGTGGTCGAGGCAGAGCGAGTCAGCATTGGTCAAAGCGCAATACTCAATGAGTGCATCATCGTCGCTGATCGAATTGAGTTGACAGCGGATGCCTCCTTCAGCGGGCAAATCATCGTGCGCGATACGCTGGTGGTTGACGAGCGCGCAAGACTTCAGAAACCGTGTCTCATTGCGCTCTCCGGCGAAGCTCATGCGGACAAGAACAGGGGCCTTGTTGAAGTGACTTCTCAGAAATTGTGTGAATCAGTCTTCATTTATGGCGTGTCATCCAAGGGCGCAGGCGCTGACGAAGAGGCAGGGTTGCTGCGGATTGGCTCGAAAAGCGTTGTGCGGGGATTGATCTGGTGGGAAGGATTGGTGGAGTTAAGTGGGAAGCTTCAAGGGGCGGCAGTGGTCAGGTTGTTCAGTCATGTCGAGCCGCCGACGATCTACCTGAACTGGATTGTGGATGCCGAGGTGCAATACAATGACCTAGACGAGAATCTTACCTTTCCGCTGATGATGCCAGGCCAATGGTGGCCCAAAGCTATCGGCCTCAGGAACTCGAGCGGTCGTAATGATTAAGTTGTTGGCACGCACGGAAACGGATACGGGTGGTTTCACATTGGTAGAGGTACTGGTGGCTGCCGTCATGTTCGCGGGCGTGTTCTTGCTCATGTTTACGCTATTGGGTTCCATAATGATTCATGCGAGCGGCGCCGATCAGTTGCGCGCCGCAGGGATTGCAGATGCACGTCTCGCATCGTTCTATTCAGACGGCAGCCGGCTTGCCGGCGAAGAGATCGTTACCGTGGACGGAGTGCGCTATCGCGTAGTTTCCAGCGTTCAGTCGGAGCACTTTCGTGAATGCTTGCGGCTGGTTGTCTTACGGCTCGCGAGCGACGATACGGTAGGGAGTTTCCATGCGATCAGATACATTGGTCAGAGTAAAGACGTCTTCCGGTTCGGCAATCGTTGAAGTCCTCGTCGCGATTGTGCTAGCGTCGCTCTTGCTTGGTTTAGTGCTTCACGCCGATCTGGCGGTAAATCGAAGCATCCGGCGTTGGACCGCGCAGATGCTCCTGGAGCAATCGGCGGTTACTCTGACAACCAGATTGCGCAGTGACATCTTCCGTGCCGATTCAATCCTGCAGGCTGATTCAGTCCGGTTGCGATTGCTTATCGACGGAGAGGCAGTTGAGTACACGATCCGTGAGGGCACCATTGAACGAAATGGTGTCGCGCTACTTGATTCGAGATGCCGAACGACGGCGATGCGCATCGAGGGTAGCGACCAAGCGAGGAGGCGCCAGTCATCGGATAGCGTTCCTGGGGGTCGGCGAATTCCGACGTTGAACCTGGTTTTGACTCTTGAGGACCTTACATCTCAGAGCATGTCGATTCCGATCAGACCATACAGCAAGATTCAAGTCGAGTAGGAGAAATACCTCATGAACCTGAGTTCAATAATTAGTCACCGGAAAACTCGCGGGTTTACGCTGATCGAGATCCTGATTGTGTTGGTCATTATCGGGATTTTGACCGGGTTGGCGATTCCGCGGTTTGTCGGCGCAACTGCCCGTGCGAAACAGGTAGAGGCCAAACAAATTCTGAGACAGATTTACACGATGCAGCAGACTTATCGATTTGAGCATGATTCGTATTGGATTCCGGCGCTGGGAAGCAAGGCATCGGCGGCTAATCCCCGGGCGTTCGCGCCGCTCGGTGTGGAGATCATGCCACAAGCGCGATATGAGTACGAAATCCGAGGTGACCGGAATCAGTTCACAGCCACCGCGACGGCGACAAATCTTGATGATGACCCGGCGGTCGACCAATGGACAATCGATCAGACCGGTGAACTCAGAATCGTAGTCAACGATGCTGTGGAGTGAGTCGGGTTAACCAAGTTGGCCGATCAATTCGAACAGCGGCAAGTACATCGAAATCAGAATTGCGGCGACCACAATGCCGACGAGGACGATGAGGAGCGGTTCGAGGATGGCGGTTATGGACGGAATGATCGTTTCGAGTTCCTCGCTGTAGTAGTCTGCGAGGGTGTCAAACATGCGGCTCAGCGTGCCAGTCTCCTCTCCGACGGCGGCCATTTCGGTCAACATTGGCGGGACGATTGTGCTGTTTCGCCAGGCGTCATGGAGCTGGCCACCCGATGCGATCAGGTGAGTGGCACTTCCCAATTCAGACCGGAGTCGTTCGCTGCGTACCGTGGCGGCTGCGAGCGGCATAGCCTCATGCAGCGCTACGCCACCATCGAGCAACGTTGCCACAGTGCGCGCGAAATTGGCGGTCTCACTCTTGATGACGATCGAGTGCAAGCCGGGTATCAGCAGCGGCACGTTGGAGGCAACCTGAGATGCCCAGTTTGATCGCACGAGCAGGATGCCTGTGATGGCGAAGATGCCCAGGGCACCAAGAACATAGGTCGGATACTGAGTCAGAGCATCAGACAGTCCGACGACAATCTCAGTGAGCGGAGGCAATTCCGACTGAAAGCTCATGAACATCTCTTTGAAGACCGGCACGATGTACGCAAGCAGAATGAAGAGGACGATGACAGCGATTGCGAGAATCACGATGGGGTAGGCGAGTGCTGCTCGCAATTTCCGCTTGATGCGGTCCGTGGAGTCAAGCGATCGCGCCAGACGGGTTAGCACTCCGGGCAGGTCACCGGCCGTTTCGCCGGAGCGCACAAGGTTGATGTAGACGGGGTTGAACACTTGAGGATGCTCGGCCAAGGCGTCGGCAAGCATGCGCCCTTCCTGGAGGCCGGCCGCAATAGAAGTCAACAAGCGATGCCAGCGGTGGGAGTGATCTTGGCGCAACAGAACGTGCAGAGCGGCATCCAGGCGCATCCCCGAACGCAACATCGCCGCCAGCTGGCGCGTGAACTTGACAACCTGGCTGTACTCGCGGTGTGCAAGACTTGCCCCGGCCGGCAGACTTGCGGCTGGTGAGAGTTCTAAGACAAGGAGTCCCTCGGTGCTCAATTGCTGACGGAGGAGTTCTGGGGACTTGGCGAGTCGCTGCCCGCAAGTTGTTTCACCGGATGCAGCCACAGCTTTGTAGTCGAACTTTTTCAATTGGCGTCCCTTTGGTGTCGCGATGAACCAGTCATTACCCTTGATCAGAACAGGTCAATCAACAATCAGCAAGTCTGCATGGCGGGCCCACACTTGCTATCCTGTGCAAGGATCAAAACTTCAATTATGAGCAAGTATAATCCAGAGAGCAGCGCACTTCAACTGTTTTCGCGCGCGCTGGCGATCAAGTACCGAGTCATCCCGTTGCGAATAGCAAATGACGAACTGCACGTGTTGAGCCCCAGGCTGCTTTCCGCCAATGACTTGGCCGATCTGATGTTCGTGACAGGTCATACTATCACCCGGATTCCGATAGCTGCCGATGAGTTACCTCGGCTCATCGACACTCATTATCCGAGTGCTGCGCCGACAATCGAATCGGTCTTTCGCGAGGGGCCGCAATTCGAGTATCAATCCGACAGCGGGGACCAGGGGGCAGAAGCCGGGGGAATAACGCATCAAGTTGACGCGATCATCAGCCGCGCTGTCCAGATGCGGTCGTCTGATATCCATCTTGAGCCAACCGACCGGGGACTCACAGTCCGGTATCGCATTGACGGGGTGCTGCAGACGATGCAGCCGCTTGCGCGAGACGAACAGCCGCAGATCATTTCGCGGATCAAGCTCATGGCCGGAATGGATATTGCCGAAAGGCGAAAACCACAGGATGGGCGGATCACGATGAAGAGTCATAACGCCCTCCTCGATATTCGGGTATCGTCAGTTCCGACGCGCGGGAGCGAGAAGCTGGTTCTGCGACTGCTCAATGTGGCAGAGCAGGTTCTCAGCGTACATCAATTGGGCATGCCGGCTGAGCAACTTGAACTTTTTCTCGGACATCTGGAGCGACCGCAGGGGATGATTCTGGTCACCGGACCGACGGGTTCGGGAAAGACGACAACGTTGTACTCGGCACTCGCGCATCTGGCGCGGCCCGGAGTCAATATCATGACCATCGAAGATCCGATCGAGTACGAACTCCCGGGTATTACGCAATCGCAGGTCAAACCAGAGATCGGCTATGATTTTGCGAATGCCTTGCGGGCATTCCTACGGCAGGATCCGGACATCATCATGGTTGGCGAGATTCGCGATCTGGAAACTGCTCAAGTCGCGCTGCGCGCTGCCCTGACCGGCCATTTGGTGTTGAGTACGGTGCACACAAATACTGCTGCTGCGACTGTTACTCGATTGACCGACCTCGGCGTGGAACCTTATCTCGTGGCTTCGTCGGTTTCGCTTATTGTCGCGCAGCGATTGATGCGCAAGTTGTGCAGGTCGTGCCGAATTCTGGATACGGGCGCCGAGCAGTCGCTGAGAACCATTTCAGGTGTGGCGGCAGCGTGTGACGGACCCATTTTCAAGGCAGGGCGGGGGTGTGGGTACTGCTCCTCAACGGGGTACTATGGAAGATTAGGAATATTTGAGTTGCTTCCCGTTGCCAACCAAGATCGCGATCTCTACATATGCGATGGGAACAAGCCACCGGCGATGCTGATCGGTGATCGGACCGCCGTTCCGTTGCTTGGGGATGCCGCTGTGGCGGCTGTCTTGAGCGGACAGAGCTCGATCGCAGAACTCGTGCGGATTCTTTCTTGAGTGCGGGTCTTGTGGAGGACGGTGCTGAACAAGAAGCGCATAGCAGGCCAGTTTGTCGGTGATTCCCAAATGTCGGTCAAGAGCCAGGCCTTGAGCTGCCGATGGAGTCCTAGTTGGCGGTCGAAGTTCGCTTCGGCTCACACGCTGTTTGGGATTGGGTCGAGTTAACCGCATTCCCCTGTTCATTCCGCAACTACTTCACTAATCTACATAGAAGTCTCGATGCTGAGGAATGTCGACCCGGTAGACACCAGCGGGTTACGGCAGAACTTTTGTTTAATTTTCCGGAATCATTTGCGCAGCATAGATATCTAATGGGGAAAGAACGGTTTATGATAGGGTTTCTATGAAATTTCGATTTGTCTTGATCCTGATGTTTGTAGCAGTGGTGGCGACGGCTATGGGTGCGCCGTTATCGCTTGAAGAGGCGGCGCAGATGGCCCGGGAGCGGGCGCCGATGGTGCGGATTGCCGGCGAGCAAGTGCAGGAGGCCGCCGCCCGGGCGGCGCAGGCGC
>JADYYF010000101.1 GCA_020853795.1 Candidatus Zixiibacteriota bacterium | reverse complement strand
TGTCGCTGCAGATCTGCGAGGGACTGCAGGAAGCGCACAAGGCCGGCATTACCCATCGTGACATCAAGCCTGCCAATATCCTGGTAAGTCAATCGGGGCGTGCCAAGTTGGTCGACTTCGGACTGGCTGCTGTCTCCGGCGCCGACAAGCTGACGAAAGAGGGTTCGACTCTCGGCACCATCGGCTACATGTCGCCGGAGCAGGTTCAGGGCAAATCGACGGATCATCGCTCCGATCTGTTTTCGTTCGGCGTCGTGCTCTATGAGATGATCAGCTGTAAGTCGCCTTTCAAAGCTGAAACTCCGGCTGCGACCATGAATGCGATAGTACAGCAGACTCCGGAACCGCTGGCGCGATACAAGGAGGGTGTTCCTGACGAGTTGCAGCGGATCGTATCGAAGCTGCTGCAGAAAGACCCGGCATTACGGTGTCAGACGGCTGCTGATGTCATTAGTGATCTGAGGACCCTGACGGTAACAAGTCAGCTCTTGACCGGGGTACTGGAAAGAAAGAATCGGCCATGGCGGTTGGTGGCCGGAGCTGCAGCTCTCGTGCTTCTCGGGGTGATTGCTTACGGTATTTTCAAGCCCCATCTTTTCTCAAGCGAGAAGGCGACCTCTGAGCGCAAAATGCTGGCGGTATTGCCGTTTGAGAATCTCGGATCACCCGATGACGAGTATTTCGCCGATGGCATCACTGACGAAATCACTGGCAAGCTTGCGACTATCCGTGAACTGGGGGTAATCTCCCGCACTAGTACGATGCAGTACAAGAAGACGAGCAAGAATATTAGGCAGATCGCCAAAGAGTTGGGTGTTGATTACATTCTCGAAGGGACCATTAGTTGGGACAAGAGTGGTGACACCGATCGCGTGCGAATTCTCCCACAATTGATCCGAGTGTCTGACGATACGCATCTGTGGGCGGAAACGTACCAGCGTCCGCTGGCCGATATTTTTGAATTGCAGGCAGATATTGCCGCACGAATCGCCGAGGCAATGAACATCACTCTGCTCGCGACTGAGAACGCTGCTCTGCAGGCGATGCCAACGCATAACCTAGATGCATATCAGGTATATTTACGAGGGCTGGACTACTGGACAAGAGCCGATCCTACGAGGGAGAATTGGCAGTCGGCGGTGCAGATGTTTCAGAAGGCGGTAGACCTTGACTCTGCATTCGCTCTCGCTTATGCCCAACTTGGGTATGTTCATGCCGGGATGTACTTGAACAAATACGACATCGATCAAGATCATCCTAATCAAGCCAAGGTCGCCGTGGATCGGGCGCTTGAACTCCAGCCAAACCTCGCCTGGGCACACGCTGCACTGGGATATTACTACTATTGGTGTCTTCAGGACTACGACCGTGCCTTGGAGCAGATAGCGCTTGCGGAAACCGGTCTCCCATCTGATCCCGATGTTTTGGGAGCCAAGGCTTACATCTGGCGGCGTCAAGGAAAATTCCGGGCTGCGGTCGAAAGGCTGGAATGGGTATTCGCTCTGAACCCGCGAAATGCAGTGCTGTCCAGCGAAATTGGAGGGACCTATTACAAGCTCAGAGACTACGCGTCGGCAGAGAAGTTCCTGAACCTGTCAATCGCTCTTGAGCCGGATCAAGTCTACGCCTACCAACAAAAAGCGTTTCTCTATTACCTGTGGAATGGTGATACCAGTCAAGCCAGGACGACTTTGGCATTTATCCCTAAACAGGACGATGAGCTCGCGCGAGATAGTTGGTTCTGGCACCATATTTTTGTTCGAGACTTCCCTGCGGCCTTAGGCGAGTTGTCACTAATGTCTCGGATACCGGAAATTGACCCGCAGCTCTTTACTCCAAAGTCTCAACTGACGGCGATCGTCTATGAGCTCATGCGTGACGCGCAGCGTGCCCATGCCTATTTTGATTCGGCACGCCTCATCCTAGAAAACGAACTAAATGAGCGGCCCGACGACGATCGCATCCATAGTCATCTAGGTTTTGTTTATGCAGGATTGGGGCGCAAGGATGACGCAATCCGTGAGGGAAAGAGGGGGGTCGAGCTTTGCCCTGTCTCCAGAGACGCTCTGCTGGGACCACATAGAGTGGAGTATCTTGCTTTGATATACGTCATGGTCGGTGAGTATGATGCTGCCCTAGATCAGATGGACTATTTGCTTTCGATTCCCTCTTCTTTCTCTGTCGCATATTATCGCCTCGATCCCCGGTATGACCCCCTTCGCAGACTACCCCGCTACCAAAAACTCCTGGAGAAATATGGCACCTGACGACGACAAAACCCAGGCAGTGACGGTGCTCTCCAAAGGCACGGTTATCAATCACTATCGCATCATCGAGAAGATCGGTGCCGGCGGCATGGGTGAGGTCTACCTTGCCGAAGATATCGAACTTAATCGCAAGGTCGCCCTTAAGTTTCTCTCCCCTCATCTTTGTCAGGATGCCGATTGCCGAGCGCGTTTCAAGCGTGAAGCGCAGGCCGCCGCCAAGCTCGATCATCCGAACATCGTTACAGTGTATGAAGTCGGTGAATTTCAGGGACGACCTTTCTTTGCGATGCAGCATATCGAGGGACGGTCGCTCAAGGAGCACGCATCTCAACATGAGTTGTCAATTCCGCAAGTGCTGGAAATCGGCATCCAGATTGCCGAGGGGTTGCAGGCGGCACACGAAAGAGGCGTTACCCATCGCGATATTAAACCGGCCAACGTCCTGATCGACTCTCACGGGCGAGCGCGGATACTTGACTTCGGACTGGCGTCGGTGGGTGGAACAGATCATTTGACCAAGACCGGTTCGACTCTCGGAACTGTTGGCTACATGTCGCCGGAGCAGGTGCGAGGGGAGCAAGTTGACCAGCGGACGGACATCTTCTCGCTTGGTGTTGTTCTCTATGAGTTGATTACTGGCAGGCAACCGTTCAAGCGCGATACCGAAGCGGCGACCCTTCATGCGATCGCGTATGATGATCCGGCGCCACTGCCGGACGGCGTTCTCATTCTTGGTGGTGCACTGCAGCGCATCATCAGTCGAAGCTTGGACAAAGCTCCAGATCACCGGTGGACAAGTGCTGCGGAGATGGCTACTGCTCTTCACCAGTTGACATTGGCTCAGCAACCCACCAGGCGTAGCTACTTGAGGGTCGCCATGCGCCCAGCCATCTCCATTCCGATTGTTCTAATCGTGGCGGTCGCCGTGTACTGGTTGATTAGTGCCGTCCAATACTCGGGCAAAGTGCGATGGGCAAGAGAAGTGATCCTGCCGGCCATCGACAGCCTCGCTGCTGAGAGCCGATGGGAGAAGGCCTATTTTCTCGCACAGGAAGCTGAGTCCTATATCCACAATGATCCTATGTTGACAAAACTGTGGTCGAAATTTTCGGTCAAGGTTTCGATCAAAACTAATCCGGCAGATGCCCGAGTCTACTTGAGAGAATATACCGCCGCTGATACACAATGGCTCTACCTTGGTCGGACTCCGATAGACAGCGCGTATTTCCCGCTTGGCTCAGTACGTGTCCGGATTGAGAGAGCAGGGTTTGTTACGCTGGACCTGACAGCGGTCGCTTTGAGCTTCCAGGGTGAGCGCGCAATCGACCTGGATTCAGTGGGTTCAATTCCGACGGAAATGGTGCGTGTCAGGAGAGAAACGCCAACATGCATACTTGACGCTACCGGCGACTCTGCTCAATTAGGAGATTACTTTATCGACAAATTCGAAGCCACAAATCGTGAGTATAAAGAGTTCGTCGATAGCGGTGGATACCGCAAGAAATTGTTCTGGAAATATCCGGTGATTGACAGAGGACAGACTCTTTCCTGGGAGCAATCCATGGCTGAGTTTGTGGATGCCACTGGTCGGCCGGGACCTTCTACGTGGGAAATGGGAACCTATCGAAAGGACGAAGCGGACTATCCAGTTGGTGGTATCAGCTGGTACGAAGCCGCTGCCTATGCGGAGTTCCGGGAGAAAACTCTGCCAACCGTATATCATTGGAATCTCGCGGCATTTACACGCCAAGCTCGATACATCATTCCCGCGAGCAACTTCAGCGGGAGCGGCCCGACTCCTGTCGGTCAAGGTATCACTGCCTGTGGCGCCTATGACCTGGCTGGGAACGTGCGGGAATGGTGCTTCAATCAAAGCGGTAGTGAACGCTGCATTCTTGGAGGCGGGTGGAATGATCAGTCTTACTCATTTATGGATCTTTATGCCCAACCACCTCTTGATCGCTCTCCCACCAACGGAGTTCGCTGTGTCAAGATTCTGAGACCGGCAGTCGCGGAGTCTCTTGCCTATGCACCAATCAAGATCGCGTTTCGCAACTTCATGAAGGAAAAACCAGTATCAGACCGAGTTTTCAGACAGTACCTATCTATTTTCGAATATGATCATGCTCCTCTGAACGAGAAGATCGAGTCGAGAGACTCAGCCGATGAGTGGATCTCTCAAAAAGTATCTTTCGATGCCGCATACGGAGGCGAGAGAATGACAGCTTACGTTTTCTTGCCAAAGGGTGCGAAGCCCCCCTTGCAGGTAGTGGTCTTCTTCCCGGGATCCGACGACATCTACGAACGATCAAGTAGTTCACGTCGGCTCATTTCAGGTATCGACTTTCTTGTTAAGAGCGGTCGGGCTCTCGCTTATCCGATTCTTAAGGGGACCTTTGAACGAGGTAGCAAACTGAACACGGACTATCCGAACGAGACAGTTCTGTGGCGGGATCATGTCGTGGCTTGGGCAAAAGATATAGGTCGCACTATCGACTACTTAGAGACGAGATCCGACATTGACACCTCAAAGATAGCCTATTTTGGCTGGAGTTGGGGCGGCGAGATGGGAGCAATCATGCCGGCAATCGAACGGCGGTTCAAGGTCACTGTATTAAATGTGGCCGGCCTTTCCTTCAACAAAGCGCTTCCAGAAGTCGATGCCATCAACTTTATCGGCCACATCAAGATGCCCGTCCTCATGCTCAACGGCAAATATGATTATTACTTTCCGTATGAAACCTCGCAGTTACCCATGTTTAGACTGCTGGGCACCGCCCCAAATCAGAAGAAACAGGTAGTCTATGAGACCAGCCACTTCCTCCCACGGAATCAGCTCATTAGGGAGATTCTCAACTGGCTGGACTTGTATCTGGGTAGCGTCGAAGCTCAAAAATAGAAGCATGCCACCTGACGACGACAAGACCCAAGCCGTGACTGTGCTATCCCAAGGCACAGTCATCAATCACTACCGGATCATCGAGAAGATCGGCGCCGGTGGAATGGGCGAGGTGTATCTGGCGGAGGATACCAGCCTCAATCGCAAAGTAGCACAAATGTGAAGGGACTTCGCGAGTCCACAATCACGACTTTGAAGCCTCGAACAGCGTCACAATTTGGACACAACGACCCGTGAGTCGTTCTTTCGCAACGCGATTCAGGGATTCGATGCCCCCACGTCCAATATTATCGAGTGTTAGAATGTATGCTGTTGTGCCCGGCCTTACCCGCCACATCATTCAGTGGATTTTTCCACGACCCTTTTTGCGGCCATTCGCTCACGAGTCTGCACAGCTTGGCGCATTGCATCGGCAGCACGTTTGGTCATCTCATAGGTCTCGCCCATGCTCTGCGGCTTACCGAAAAGCTCGGGAAACATATAGGTACCGATTTTGTCGGCGCTCTTGGGGACTTCTACCTGGATGCGATTCGCCTCCGCCCAGGCGTCGTGGCGCACGCCGGTCACTTGCCACGAGACTTCCATACCGGCGCTGCCGCCGGCAATTGAAAACTGGTTGTTGGTCATCTTCTGCGCGATATACAGATTGGGCCCCGGCGCTCCGATGGCGGTCAGTTGATAACGAAAATCGCGATTAAGAGCCTCAAACCATTCCGGCATGGTGACGGTGGCCTTGCCGTCGTTGTCTAGGGTGATATTGCCGTTGTAGATGTTCATCATGTCGGGTGATTCGACGAACGAGTGTTGCAGATATTTGTTGGCTGGATCCAAGGGGTGATCGATCTTAAAACTCCCGCCGAGTTTTGACAGGGAACCAAACACCTGCACATCCCCCAGAAAGAAGCCGGCACGAGTATTTCCTTCGGCATAAATGCCGTAATTGGCCCAGCCGCCCTCAGCACGGGCATAGACTCCATAGTTGATCGCTTGCGCGCCAGTGCCGGTGGCGCTGCCGCTCAGACCATAATAGTTACCGGCGAGACTACCGGCTGAACCTGAAGCACCACCAAAAACGCCAGTGTTCTCCAGAGCATCTGACGCATTGGCTAAAACGCCGTACAAATGGGCTTCCTGTTGCGGAGCTGTCGCAATGGCGTTGCCCAAGACTCCACCGTATGTGAGATCGGTGTTGCCGGTCGGGTACACATACCCATAGACCCCGGCGTAGCCCCCCTCGAATTCCCCGCCAACGCCGTAGTTGTCCGCTGGCCTGCTATATCCATAGACGCCGGAGCCATCAAGAGATCCGGACGCGCTGAACCTGCCGACTAGACCGTACTGATTTGCCGGGGTCGATTTGAAGGATTGGAAATAACCGCCAGAACCGTTGCTGCTGCTTCCCGAGACTTGACCGGTGGCGTAGATGTCGCCAACAACCATGCCGCCCCAGGCGCCATCAAGGGTGCCGACGAGCGTGGCATAGGGAACAACATTCAATTTCGATCGCGGCGCCGATTCCGGGTCAGCTCCCACCTGGATAGCGAGATAGAGATTGGAGATCGAGAATGTGTTCTGATCGAGAGGATTGGTCTCTCCGAGTTGCACCGAGAAGGATCCGTTTTTCGTCGTTACCGACTTGACCTCCTCCCAGAACAGGTTTCCACCGGTGGAATCGTCATAGATGCGAAAGGCAATCGAGTAGGTACCATCGGCCACCGGTGAGCCTGCCGGCGTCGCCAGCCGGCCTTGGTAAGAGATCGTGGAAGGGACTTCTGCGCGAGCGACTGATGCCACCGCCAACCCGGCTACGACTATGAAGACCACACGGAGCAGCAAGAGGGCTCGAGGTGCTGAGTTTTTTTCGCGGTTGACTTCGATTTGCATTTGGTCTCTCCCAGTTAAGAGCAGGTAATTCGGACATGGCTGACCGCTCGAAGGGCTGTTCCACACGAGAGGGTCCAGCTCGTTTGATTTTCGCAATGGACCGATCTTGATGCCCCTTGTCAGAACTCGGTCTTCCTGTCACGCTCTTGAGCTGCCCGGAATCAAGCAGGGTTCACTCGTAGGTCCATGCAATCTATCTTTTACGCATCGAGTCTCCTTGATGGAGAGCTTTTTCTGGTGGAGCGGCAATACGGGCATCGCAATTGATGGTTGGACACGAGTACGGAGGCAAAGACTCAGGCGAGCCGGCGATTGAGAAACAAGCACGACTTGGTCATAACGCCGGATAAGTTCTTGTTGTCCAACGCAGTCGGGGGCTTGATTCCCCTTGAATCCATGATATGAACTTATTCGCGCATTTCACTGCGCCTGCCGTCCCGGAACAGTGGCAAGCTACTATCTGGGCTTCTGTTGAAGCGCTCGGCCGGTTCTTGCGTCAAATCGTTGTTGGTTCTTTGAGACGTAATCCGATGACAGGTCCCGTCCGGTCAGCACCAACTCCCAAACCTCTCCGTCGACAGCCTGTTGACTGTGAATGTCGTTGGGCGGCCCGAGCCAGAAGGTCGACGCACCCGCTTTCAAGACTCTCTCGTCGGTCTTGGCAACCAGCACTTCGCCGGATTGCGCATCGGTCCGGCGCTTCCAATAAGTGTACTTGTCCTGGCCCTCCAGAACTCGAATGACGCCCCAAGTCAGGTGATCATGAACCGGCGTGGCTGCGCCTTTGCCGAACCAGGAGACATAGAGGCAAATGCCGGAATCGTTCTCGGAGGCCAACAACGCTCGCCCCATGGATTTGTTGCCGTGGAGTTCCTTCATTGTCCCTCGTGTCTTGATGCCCGGAATCGCGGCCAGCTCCGACAAAACCTCTTGAATGGCGATCATCGCCGAGTCGGTCACGCCGAATTTGTCGATTGCCGCCCGGCATCTGACCAAAGCTGCGTCAATCGTCTGCTGCACAGAATCGACGGTCGTACCTCCCGAACGCTCCTGCGAAAATGCAATTCCGGCAAGCACCAGCAGAATTGGAACCATAAGGCGGAGTGACACGATTTTACCTCCTGTGTCTAATTGATTTTACCAGGTTCGGAATATTGTTGGATTCACGATTGGGCGTCCTCGGATCGAACCTGTTGATCCGGCGTGTATGATAGTACAATCATGGACTATTTCAAGGCCTTATTGAGGTCACGCATTTGGCTGCCGACTCCGGACATTCAACGTGATCCGAAGCGGAGTTGTCAGGAAGTTTGCAGAGCCAAACGTCGGGCCGCGCAGGCATCGGCACGGGTCACGGATTCTGCATCACGCCAAAGGGTCTCAGCCGTCTGCAGTTCCATCGTGGCGCTCGTCGTGTCGCCGGCAGCAAGAAGTAGTTCGGCCAATCGCTCGTGGAGCGGTGCAATTTCGAGCGTGGCCTCAATGTCTCTCCAAAAGCGAAGTGCTGCGCGCAGCGTGCGGATCGCTTCGTCGATTCGACCTTCAGCGGCGGCAATCTCGCCGCGGGCGCGCTCCAGCGCGCCGTGTTGCGCCGGCGTGATGTCTCCATCCTCGATCGTCACTGCCGCATCGATGGCCTGGCGAGCGCGCACCGTATCACCCGACAGCGCCGCAGCACGGGCCAGCGCGGCAAAAAGCAGGCGGCGCCGCTGACGACACGGCCACGATGGGTCTTCGATTGCCATTTCCAGAGCCCGGACGGCTGCCGGCGCGTCCTTGCGCTCAAGAAGCAGCTCGGCCCAGCCGGGGCAGGAATCCCACCCGACAACTTGTGCGCGGCGATATGCCTGCTCGGCGCCGCTCAGATCGCCGCGGGCGCGCAGGACTTCGCCGACGATCCGCTCAGCGTCGCCGACTGCCCAAGGCGCGCTCTCCTCAAGTTCGGTACGGACTTCAGTGAGTTCCCGTTCTGCGGTCGCCAGTTCGCCCTTGAGCGCGAGGACTTCGGCCCGGTGCATCCGACAGACAGCCGGGTACGTGAACGTCGGAGCGCGGTCGGCCCATCGTCCGAACGCCTCGGTCCAATGGGCTGCGCGCAACCAATCACCCCGGTTCTGACAGATGTACACGAGTCCGCAATAAACCAACCCGGCAAACCAAGGAGCTACCGCCCCGCCGAGCACGGCCGCCGCCGCCTCGTCGTGGAGCGCAAGCCCGCGGCGCACATCGCCACGGACGATACACACATGCCCAAGATAGATAAGCGATACGGCCTCAAGGTCGGGGTCTTCGACGGAGCGGGCCAACGCCAGAGCGCGCTCGGCATGAAGAAGCGAGTTGTCGATGTCGCCTGTTGCCAATGCGAGTCGCCCGGTGACCCATTCAAATTGCGCCACTTCGCGGCATGGCTTCTGGCCCTCAAGGAGTCGCTGGGCGCGTTGTTGCCAACCTCCTGCGACCATTGTGCGCCTGCCTTCGAGATGAACCTGGCACAACAGAATCGCCGCTCTCGCGGCGCCCAGAGAGTCGGCGGCGGCGGAATGAGCGGCCGCCGCCCGCTCCAACCACGAAACCGATTCGTGCGGACGACCGAGATTCAAGTAACACCAGGCCGCCCGTTCAAGATCCGGTCCGGCTAAGCCGCCGGCGCCGTCGGCTTTGATGAATTCGGATCGCGCCTTTTCCCAGTTATTCCGCTCGAATTCGTGACGCGCCCGACGAAGCGGGTCCAAGTCATTAACTGCAGTCGTCGTTGTCGGATGGGAGGATATCTCGGTCACGCTGGCAGTGAACCGGTATCCGCGACGCGAAAATGTCTTGATCGCGTCGGTCAAGTTGCCGGCGCGGAGGGCCGACCGGGCCAGACTCACGGCGCGCTGCAGCGAACTCTCACTCACAATGGCGCCCGCCCAGACCCGGTCAAACAACTCGTCCTTGGTGACAACGCGATCGCGGTTGCGTACCAGGTCGGCCAACAGATCAAAAACCAGCGGCTCGACCATGACTTCACGACCCAACAGCCGCAATTCGCGCTGCTCCTCGTCAAGTTCGTACGGGTCAAATCGCCAGATCATCAGAAAAACATAAGGATTCCATCAAGGGTCCACAAGGACTTGGTTGTCATTTCTTGTTACCATCACCTCACGGCGCGACGGCACGGTGCCGCGCCCGCAATAAAACCGCCGGAGCCCGGACCATCGGGCGGACGGCCAACCAGCTCCGATCTGGAGCAGAGGAGACAGTGCAATGAACACCTACGTAATCTTGAGACGCAAATTCTGGGCTCGCCCGGAAGACCTCGAGAAGTCGGCTTCGATCTCGTCGCGCATCGGCCTTGAGGAGATGCCGGACCAAGTGAAGTGGATCAGGAGCTACGTCGTCAAGGAGGAAGGCAAGCTCGGTACGGTTTGTATCTACCAGGGCACGAGTCCCGAAGCCATCCGCGAACACGCTCGCCGGGTCGGAATGCCGGCCGACGAAGTGATCCCGGTCGGTGACCTTGTCGTCGTGAACGATGATCCTGCCAAGTGAGAGGTCCCGGATCCCGGCGCGGCCATCGAAATTCGCGCCGGGCGGCCGATTGCAGGACCTTTCCTGTCAGCCAACGCCCGGAGGTCGGACTTCCCGACCTCCGGGCAGACATTGCCGATTAGCGTGATTTGCGCCGGTCAGCGCAGCCGAAGTTGATCGCTTGATTTCACAGGGCAACGAAGTCGTGCGCAAACATCAGTAACGCACCGGCGCCACTGGAAACCATTGCAATCATTACAGAAGCGGATTAAGGGTGTGGCGGAGATCTATTCGCCAGAACTCAGTCGATATCCTACGCTTGGTTCCGTGATGATATACCTGGGGCGGCTCGGGTCACGCTCCAATTTCTTGCGGAGCTGGGCGATATAGACGCGCAGGTATTGCGACTGGTTCACCGATTGTGGTCCCCAGACGTCTTTCAACAACTGCCTTTGAGTGACGACTTTGCCGTGGTGTTTGGCCAGGATTCGCAGGAGTTCGTACTCGGTCGCAGTCAGTCTAATTGGGACGCCGCGCAGCAAGACCGTGCGATCGGTGAAATCGATCTCCAGGTCACCCACGCGAACCGACGGCGCGGATACCCCGGTCTGCTGGTGGCGCAGCGCTACGCGCACGCGGGCCAGGAGTTCCGGGACACTGAACGGTTTGGCGAGGTAGTCGTCAGCGCCGGCATCGAGCAGCGCTACTTTCTCACTTTCGGAATCTCTCACGGTGAGAATAATCACAGGAACCGTCGACCACTCGCGCAGCCGCTTCAGCACCGTCATGCCGTCCAGATCGGGCAGGCCCAGATCGAGAACAATCAGCTCCGGGCGATGCGTGGCAGCGGCAATCAGTCCCGCTTCGCCGCCTTCGGATTCGATGAAAGTATGCCCTTCCGCCTCCAGGCTGAGCCGGAGGAAACGGCGGATCGCCAATTCATCATCGATGACCAGGATCCGCGCACCCATCACACTTCACTCCGGTCTTGCGGCAATTGGGGCTGGGTGTCGACCGGCAATCTGATCGCAAAGCGCGCGCCGCCGGGAGTCAAATTCTCCGCCGTGACCGTTCCGCCATGCAGTTCGACGATGCCGCGGGTGATCGCCAGCCCAATCCCGGCACCGCCGGGTTTTGATCCGGGTCCTCGGAAGAACATCTCGAACAAATGCGGGATCGCCTCTGTCGGCAGCCCGGGACCCTGGTCGGTGACAGAGAGCACAATTGTCTGATCAGCCACCCGCGCTCCAATTTCAATAACAGTCTGAGGCGGCGCATAGGTTGCGGCATTGACCAACAAGTTCGCCAGAGCTTGCTGCAATAAATGGAAGTCGACGCGCACGAGCGGCAAGCCATCGGCTAACCGCACCGTGACGGTATGACCGGCCAATGCTGACCGCTGCGAATCGAGCGTCACCGAGACCAGATCGGTCAGATCATGCCAATCGCGCTTAAGCACCATCTTCCCGGAATTCAAGCGCGACATATCCAGCAGATTGGAGACAACGCGATTGAGTCGTTCGGCATTGGTGATGATCTCCACCGACAACTGCTTTCGTCTCGTCGCATCGTTCGCGATCTGTTCGTTATCCAGGGCCGAGGCGTTGCCGATAATTGCCGTCAAGGGTGTACGCAATTCGTGGGAGACGGTATTCAAGATCGTCTGGTACAAGCGCTCGGAATCCTGCAGTTGTTGCAGGCGCCGCGATCGTTCTTGAAACAGCTCCCGTTCCGCCGCCACCGCCAGTTGCCGCGCAGCCGTCAACAGGAGATTCATCTCGTCATTGGAGAGCCGACGGTCCTCACGCCGCTTGAGTCCCAGAACACCGACGCTTTCCGAGGGGCCGATCAAGGGGATGTACATCCCGCCGGCAGAAGCCAGAGTGTCGGTGGACCACCCGGCCGGTTTGCGGTGTTCAAAGGCCCAGCGCGCCACGGCCCACTCTTTCGCCGCACTCATCCAGTGGTCCGCGGAAGCAGAGTTGTGAAGAGTCAGCTCGCCTTCGGATGACTTAAGCGCAATGCCGATCTCGACCTTCAACAAGGTTGACAGGTTGGCGGAGATGGCCTTCTCCAACGCCGCTTGATCGAGCGCGGCCGAGAGGTCGCTGGCAAGCTGATAGAGAGCCGTCGTGCGCTGTTCGCGGGCGCGCAGCAGTCGTTCACGGCGACGGATGCGGCCGGTCAGGGTGCCGGTTACCGATGCCGCCACCAGCAGGGCAACGCACATCGCAATATCGGCAGGTTCTCCGATGTCAAAAGTCCCGACGGGTGGAATGAAATAGAAGTTCCACACCACCGCCGAAAGGAGTGCGGCCAGCAGCATCGGACCGAGCGAAACGAACAGGCTGATCAGCAAGACGCCCATCAAAAAAACGAAGCCGACGGCGTGATAGCCGATGACAGGAAGCAGCGCCGCACTCAACAACGACGCCACGACAATCGTACCGACGGCCAGCAGGTAGTGTGCAGCAGACGACTCGGTTCGCAGGTCCCCCAGCGGTCGGCGCAGGAGTCGTTTGGCTCTTTCGGGTTTGAGTACATGGATGTCGAAGGTGGTCGCGCGTTCGGATAACCGGTCCAGAAGCGTACCCCCGCCCAACAGATCCCGAAGGCGTCGCTGACCGGGGTGACCGATGACCAGCTGCGTGATGCCCCGCTGGCGGGCTACTTGTGCCAGGGCTTCACCGATGTCCACGTCGGTGATGTTGACGACTTCACCGCCCAATTCGCGCACGAGCGACAGATTTCGATCTAGTTGTCGCGCATCGTCGGCCCCAAGCGCGGCTCCGTTATCAACGTTGACGGCAATCCACGATGCGCCGAGACTGAAGGCAAGCCTGCGCGTCGAGCGGATCAGATCCTCGGAGTGGGGGCTATGACTGACTGCCACCATCAGTCGTTCGGTGATCTTCCATGGCCCCGCCGCGCTGTGGGAGGCGGTCAGACCCTGCAGTTCCTGGTCGACAGCTTCCGCGGTGATGCGCAAAGCGATTTCCCGCAGCGCGGTCAGACGATCCGCGGTGAAGAAATTCTGCGCCGCCATCTCGGCTTTGTCGCCCAGATAGACTTTGCCTTCCTTCAGTCGTTGCAGCAATTCCGAGGGTGTGATATCCACCAATACAATCTGAGTGGCGCGCTGCAGAATCGTGTCGGGAACGGTTTCGCGAATCGTGATGCCGGTAATCTCCTCGACATATTCCTTGCGACTCTCAAGGTGCTGAACGTTCAGGGTCGTGTAGACATCAATGCCCGCATCCAGAAGCTCGACCACGTCCTGCCAGCGCTTGGGGTGTCGCGATCCCGGGACATTGGTATGTGCCAGTTCATCGACCAGAACCAGGCGCGGATTGCGCGCCAGGACGGCATCAAGATCCATCTCCTGCAAGGCGATGCCGCGGTAGGCAAGTTCTCGGCGGGGGATAATCGTCAAACCGGTCAGCAGGGCTTCGGTCTCCACGCGACTGTGCGTCTCCACTATGCCAACTACGACATCGATGCCTTCACCCCGTCGCTGCTGAGCAGCCTCGAGCATGGCGTAGGTTTTCCCGACGCCGGCAGACATGCCGAAAAAGATCCGCAGTTTGCCGGTTGCCTGCGACTTCGCTTCGCGGCTGATCGCCTGAAGGAGTCGATCCGGATCGGGGCGCCCTGCGTCAGACATAGCGAAAAGGTACCCTTACCGCAGGAGAGAATCCAGTGCCAAATTAAGGCGCAGCACGTTCACCCGGGATTGGCCAAAGAGCCCGAATTGCGGAGGTTCGGTGTGCTCACGAATCAATTGCTCCACCTCCATTTCTCGGCTGGGGTCAAGACCGCGGGCGGCCACGATCCGAGCTGTCTGAAAACGCGCAGCTTCAGGCGTAATATGCGGATCGAGCCCACTGCCCGATGCCGTGAGCAAGTCCGGTGGTATCGCCGCAATCGGCGAATGGAATCGACCAGCCCAGGCGCTCACCGAGTCGCGAAGAGCTGAGCTGGTGGGTCCAGCGTTCGTTCCGGACGAGGGCAGCGGGTTGTATCCGGTCGCCGAGGGTCGCGGCCAGAAATACTTGTCAGACAAGAACGCCTGGCCCATAAGGGTCGAGCCGATGCGATTCCCGTCGCTGGTGATGATGCTGCCGTTGGCTTGGTCCCGGAACAGTGCCTGAGCCAGACCGGTTATAAGCAGCGGATAAAGCACGCCGGTCAGCAGACTAAGCACGGCGAGCATGCGCAGCGATTGCCATACACTTTTCATTTCGATGCTCCTACCCCGCCAGTCCCAGAGTGGAAACCAGTAAATCGATGAGCTTGATGCCGACAAACGGCACCACTAGCCCGCCCAGTCCGTAAATGAGCAAATTGCGCCGCAAGACTACCGATGCACCCTGGGCCCGGTAAGTGATGCCGCGCAGGGCCAGCGGAATGAGCGCGATGATGATCAGAGCGTTGAAGATCACGGCGCTGAGAATGGCGCTTTGCGGGGACTCCAGTCGCATTATGTTTAGCGTCGCCAGTGGACCCACTTGGCTGCCGGGCGCAGCGTAGAGTGAAGCAAACATTGCCGGAATGATGGCGAAGTACTTGGCCACATCATTGGCGATGCTGAAGGTGGTGAGTGCGCCGCGGGTCATGAGCATTTGCTTGCCGGTCTCAACCACGTCGATCAACTTAGTCGGATTGCTGTCCAAGTCGACCATATTCCCGGCCTCGCGGGCGGCCTGTGTGCCGGTGTTCATGGCGACACCGACATCAGCTTGGGCCAGCGCGGGCGCATCGTTGGTGCCGTCGCCGGTCATGGCGACCAGATGGCCTTGGCGCTGCTCCTCGCGGATGCGCTGCAATTTCATCTCCGGTGTCGCCTGAGCGAGGAAATCGTCCACGCCGGCCTCGGCCGCGATGGCCGCGGCCGTCAGCGGGTTGTCGCCGGTGATCATGACCGTGCGAATGCCCATCCGGCGCAGTTCGGCGAACCGATCGCGAATCCCACCCTTGACGACGTCCTTGAGATGAACCACGCCGAGCACCTGCCGGTCGCTGGCTACGGCCAGGGGCGTGCCGCCAGCCGCGGCAATGCGCTCGGCTGCGGCGACGACTTCCGGTGGCATAGCGCCGCCCTGAATCTCAACATAACGCTGCACCACATCGAGCGATCCCTTGCGAATCGGCATGACAACTTCGCCGTCTTCGGTGATATCAACGCCACTCATGCGGGTGGACGCGGAGAACGGAATGAAACGTGCCTGGTGCGGTGTCAGTGACTGCGCCCGCAGGCCGTACTTCTCTTTGGCCAAGACCACGATCGAACGTCCTTCCGGGGTTTCGTCGGAGAGCGAGGCCAACTGTGCGGCCTCGGATAGATGCTGCGCGGTAATCATTGGCGCCGGCAGAAATTCTGTCGCCATGCGATTGCCAAGCGTGATCGTGCCGGTCTTGTCCATGAGCAGGACATCAATATCCCCGGCGGCTTCGACGGCGCGGCCACTGGTGGCGATGACATTGCGCCGGATAAGGCGGTCGATGCCGGCAATGCCGACCGCACTCAAGAGGCCGCCGATCGTCGTCGGGATGAGGCAGACCAAGAGCGCTGCCAGTACCGGCACGGTCACAATGTTCGCAAGTTCCTGATGTGCTGCCGCGGCACTGTAGTCCGCAAAGAACTTGAGTGAGGCGACGACCAGAAGAAAGATGATCGTGAGCCCAGCGAGCACGATTCCCAGAGCGATTTCGTTGGGCGTCTTCTGTCGCTTGGCCCCCTCGATCAGCGAGATCATCCGGTCGACGAAGCCGTGGCCGGGTTCGGCCGTGATTTTGACCACGATGCGATCACTGATGACGCGGGTGCCCCCCGTGACCGCGCTGCGATCGCCGCCGCTTTCCCGAATGACCGGCGCCGACTCGCCGGTAATGGCCGATTCGTCGACCGAGGCGATGCCTTCGATGACTTCTCCATCCGCCGGAATCATGTCGTTGGCTGTGCACACGACGAGGTCGTCACGTTTCAGGAGTTCGGCAGGAACATTCTCGATTTGTGAGCCCTGAAGCCGTTTGGCGACAACTTTGGATCGTCCTTTCCTGAGGCTTTCCGCCTGCGCCTTGCCGCGCCCTTCGGCGATGGACTCGGCGAAATTGGCGAACAGCACCGTGAACCAGAGCCACAGGGCGATCTGCAGCTCAAATCCGGAAAAGCGGCCGTGCGCAAGCCCCGCGGCCATGACGATGGTAACGGCCGCCGCGCCAACCTCGGTGACAAACATCACGGGGTTACGCCACTGCACGCGCGGGCTCAGTTTGCGAAAGGCTTCAAGAACTGCCGGGCCGACCAGCGACCGCAACGCAGCAGCAGTGGTGGGCGTCGTGACTGTGGCTGTCGCTGTTTTGCCGGTGGTAGTTGTTCTCATGCTTTGCACCTCAGAATGTCTGCCCGGCGTTCATAAGGAAGTGTTCGATCATCGGACCCAGCGCAAGCGCCGGAATGAAAGTCAGGGCGCCGACAATCAGGATGACGCCGACCAGCAGAATGGCGAAGACACTGCCAGTGGTCGAAAACGTCCCGGCTGAAGGCGGTGCAATCCCCTTTTCGCCCATGTAGCCCGCGATCGCCAGTACCGGCAACAGCACCGCGAACCGGCCAATGAGCATTGCGATGCCGATGAGCACATTATAGTAGACGGTGTTGGCGTTCAGGCCGGCAAAGGCGCTGCCGTTGTTGCCCGCGCCGGAAGCGAAGGCGTAAAGAATCTCGCTCAGACCATGCGGTCCGGCATGGGCGAGACTGGAAAGGCCGGGCCGGACCACCGCGGAGATCCCCGATAGGATCAACATCACGGCGCTGGGAGCAACAATCGCCACGATGACCCACTTGACTTCGCGTGCCTCGATTTTCTTGCCAAGGTACTCCGGCGTTCGACCAACCATCAGCCCCGCAAGAAAGACGGTCAGCATGATGAACAGGATCATGCCGTACAGGCCGCAGCCAACACCGCCAAAGATGATCTCGCCGAGCATCATATTGAACATTGCGACGCCGCCGGCGAGCGGCGTCAAACTCGATTGCATGGCGTTGACCGATCCATTCGAAGCCGCAGTCGTGGCGGTTGACCAGAGCACGCTGTTAGTTACACCGAAGCGGACTTCTTTTCCTTCCAAATTGGCGGCAATGCCCAGGGCCTCGTTGCGGTATTGTTCACTCGCGAGCGACACCGTCAGCCCGCCCAAATAGAGCAGGAGCATGACGCCGAAAATCAGCCAACCCTGCTTCTGATTTGCGATGAGCTTTCCATAAGTGTAGGTCAAGGCCGCCGGAATGAGCAGGATGGCCAGCATCTCAAGGAAATTCGAAAAGGGCGTAGGGTTCTCATAGGGCACTGCGCTGTTCGCATTGAAGAATCCGCCGCCGTTTGTGCCAAGCTGTTTGATAGCGATTTGCGAGGCCGCCGGGCCGAGCGGCAAGATCTGCTCCTGTCGCTCAATCGTGGTTACAGGTTGGTAGCTGTCAAAGGACTGCACTACTCCTTGCCCGACCAGCGCCACCGACAGCACGATCGACAACGGCAGGAGGATGTAGACGGTGGTGCGCACCAAGTCCGCCCAGAAATTGCCGACCAGCGCGGTCGACTTGCGCGTGAAGCCCCGCACCAACGCCAGCAGCACCGCAATGGCCGTTGCGGCGGAGACGAAGTTCTGCACGGTGAGGCCGAGCATCTGCGTGAGATAGCTCATCGTCACCTCGCCGCCATAGCCCTGCCAGTTGGTGTTGGTCATGAAACTCACGGCGGTGTTGAATGATGAGTGCCAGGAAACCGCGGGGAGTCCCTGCGGATTGAGCGGCAGCCACTGCTGAGTCATTTGCAGCAGAAAGACCACCAGAAATCCAAAGAAGTTGAAGAGCAGAAGCTGCCAGGCGTAGATCTTCCAAGGCGTGTCTTCGGACGGATTCACGCCGGCCAGGCGGTAGATGCCGCGCTCCAGCCAACCCAAGGGCGCCGAGAGCAGATGCCGGTCCCCGCGCAGCACGCGGGCCATGTAGCTCCCCAACAGCGGCGCAAGCACGATGAGTGCCGCGATGTAAAGGGCGATCTGCATGTAATCATGAGACGTCATACGGCTCCCCTAAGACAACTTGTCCGGGTGAAACAGTGCGTACACGAGATACAACAGCAGCGCTACCGCGACGATGCCGGCCACGACAAATGTCATCCTATTCCTTCCTTGCCAAGAATCAACATCAGCTTGCAGCGTGAGCGCGTCGACCGGCGCCGCGCGGTTGCGCATGTCGTACCTGACTGCTGCAATCGAGCAATGAGTTCAGGACTGCCTGGTCAATAACGGCAGGTGGTGACTGGCTGGTGAGTTAGGAAGTGGGGCCTGAGCGTAAAGAAAATATAAAGGCGGTCGAACGAGCCGTCGCGCGCAGGAGGGTGCTCCGCACGCGCCGCAAACATTCCGAGGAGAGAATAACATCAGGAACGAACGCATCAACGAACGAAAGCGGGTTTGGATCGGGGTGGTACAGATTGAACATGACCGGAGATGGAGCAAGCGCCGCAGTGCAGTCGCAATGCCACGAAGGTCTTCTTGCCCGAACGCGAGTTGAGGTTCGAGAATCCCAGCACTTGGTTGGCGGTCTGAGCTTCAAAGAACTGCAGGGCATCAAAGGGCTCGCCTTCGCCTGCAGTGTTCTCGCGGATATTTCCAGAATTCGTTACAACGATCGGCCGTAATCGCGTGGTACATTTGAGCAGCGCGAGGCCGAGGATGGTTTGCACAGCTGCATTTTGCTCTTGCGGCCCGAGTCACTGGTTCTATATATTCCTAAATAGGAACTATTTGGCAATAAGGCTGTTGCATTGATCATGAGACAGGGTAAGATCGACCAAGTTCAGATGATGGCCCGCTTCGAGACGGTCTGCAAAAACAAGGGACTCCGAGTCACCCATCAGCGCACCGAGATCTTCCGGGCGCTCCTCCAACACGACAATCATCCGACCGTGGAAAACGTATACGAGCAGGTGCGGCAACAACTCAGGACGATTTCGCTGGACACCGTTTACCGGACGATTGCCACTTTCGAGGAGTACGGCCTGGTGCGCAAAGTCTATCACATTGACAACGCCGCCCGCCTCGACGTTAATATCTCTGATCATCACCACCTGGTTTGTAAGCGATGCCACGAGATCGAGGATTTCTATTGGCCGGATTTCGATCGCATGAAGCCGCCGAAGTCGATTTCGCACTGGCAGAAGCTTGAGATCAAGCACGTCGTGATCAGCGGCCTTTGCTCCCGGTGCAAGCCGAAGTCCTGATGGCCGGAATCCTACGCCGCCATGACCGGCGCGTCGCATAATAGGAACTGTTATTAGATAGTATTAATATGAATTACGAATCATACTTGATCACAAGGAGCAGATGTGACTGACCAAAATGCGCACAAGTGTCCGGTAACGGGCGCAACGAACATGCCGGGACGAGGGACCTCGAATCGGGACTGGTGGCCGAACCAGCTGAACCTGAGCATCCTGCATCAGCATTCGCCGAAATCCAATCCAATGGGGGAGAAGTTCAACTATGCTGAAGAATTCAAGAGCCTCGACCTGCAGGCCGTCAAAAAGGACCTCTACGCGCTGATGACCAACTCGCAAGATTGGTGGCCGGCCGATTACGGGCATTATGGCCCGCTCTTCATCCGCATGGCTTGGCACAGTGCGGGCACCTATCGCGTGGGTGACGGTCGCGGCGGCGCCGGTTCCGGCACGCAGCGATTTGCGCCGCTGAATAGCTGGCCCGACAATGCCAACCTCGACAAAGCGCGTCGCTTGCTCTGGCCGATCAAGCAGAAATACGGCAAGAAGCTTTCGTGGGCCGATCTGATGATCCTCGCCGGTAATTGCGCCCTGGAGTCGATGGGCTTCAAGACCTTCGGCTTTGCCGGTGGACGCGAGGACGTCTGGGAACCGGAAGAAGATATTTACTGGGGCGCCGAGACCGAATGGCTGGGCGATAAGCGCTACACCGGTGATCGCGAACTCGACAATCCGCTCGCGGCCGTGCAGATGGGTCTGATCTATGTCAATCCGCAAGGTCCGAATGGCAACCCCGATCCGGTCGCGTCCGGACGGGACGTGCGGGAAACTTTCGCGCGGATGGCGATGAACGACGAGGAGACCGTGGCGCTCGTCGCTGGTGGTCATACTTTCGGCAAGTGTCACGGCGCCGGCGATGCCGCGTTGGTCGGCGCTGAACCCGAAGGCGCCGGCATTGAAGAGCAAGGTCTCGGCTGGAAGAGTCGCTTCGGCAGCGGCAAAGGCGCCGATGCGATCACCAGCGGTCTCGAAGGCGCTTGGAAACCTAACCCAACCAAGTGGGACATGGGCTATCTGAACGTTATGTTCAAATACGATTGGGAATTGGTCAAGAGCCCGGCAGGCGCCTGGCAGTGGCAAGCCAAGGACGTGGCGGAAGAGGACATGGTTGTTGATGCCTTCGATCCTTCGAAGAAGCACCCGCCGATCATGACGACTGCCGATCTTTCCCTACGCTTTGATCCGGCGTACGAACCGATTACCCGGCGTTTTCAGAAAAATCCTAAGGAGTTCGCCGACGCCTTCGCGCGCGCGTGGTTCAAGCTTACCCATCGCGACATGGGACCCAAGTCGCGCTACCTCGGTCCGGAAGTGCCCAAGGAGGATCTTATCTGGCAAGATCCGATCCCGACCGTCGATCATAGTTTGATCACCGCCAAAGACATTGCCGCTCTCAAGAGTAAGATTCTCACTGCGGGGCTATCGGTACCGGAGTTGGTGTCGACGGCCTGGGCATCCGCCTCAACGTTTCGCGGCTCTGACAAGCGCGGCGGCGCAAACGGCGCGCGCATTCGCTTGGCGCCCCAGAAGGACTGGGAAATCAACCAACCGAAGCAACTCGCCAAGGTGCTTCGTGTGCTGGGAGAGATCCAGAAATCCTTCAACGCGAAAGCCGGCAAGAAGAGAGTCGCTCTCGCCGACCTCATCGTCCTGGCAGGTTGTGCGGCTATTGAGCAAGCTGCGAAAGCTGGTGGAAACAGTGTTACCGTTCCGTTTACCCCGGGGCGCATGGATGCTTCACAGAAGCAGACTGACGCAAGTTCTTTCGCCGTGCTCGAACCCAAGGCCGATGGTTTCCGCAATTACCTGCGCGAGGGAGTCCGTGTGCCGGCAGAAGAACTGCTGTTGGATCGGGCGAATCTGCTGACTTTGACCGCTCCGGAGATGACCGTGCTGGTCGGCGGCCTGCGGGTTCTGAATGCCAACTTCGACCACTCGGCTCACGGCGTCTTCACCAAACGCCCGCAGGTTCTGAGCAATGATTTCTTTGTCAATCTCCTTGACATGAATACGGTCTGGCAGAAATCGTCCACTTCCGACAACGTGTACGAAGGTCGGGATTCCAGGAGTGGCGAACTCAAGTGGACGGGAACCCGTGCTGACCTTGTCTTCGGTTCGAATTCCCAACTGCGAGCCATCGCCGAGGTCTATGCTTGCAAGGATGGAGCGAAGAAGTTTGTCCGCGACTTCGTTGCAGCCTGGAACAAGGTCATGAACCTCGATCGCTTCGACCTCGCCTGATTCGCGCCCTCAACCTGATCGGCTGGGAGTCACACCTTCGTGACTCCCAGATTTTTTGCGGGCACGCGGTATTGCGCTCGCAGAACCGTCCAATTATACCGGCTTGACACGATTCTTGATTATCGACTATATTGATCCATTAGCAGGAGAGTGCCCCATGGTCAACAAGATATCCAAGCCGAAACCGAAGGCCGCCAAGACGGCGACGGCAAAGTCACCGGCCCGTCAGACTGCAAAGACCGACGCAACGGCGGTCGCCAAGCTTATCGACCAACGGATTAAAGAACTAGGCGATTGGCGCGGCCGGACGCTCGCGCAGGTGCGCCGAATCATCCGGGCGGCAGACGGGGAGATTGTCGAGGAATGGAAGTGGATGGGGACTCCCGTCTGGTCGCGCGGCGGCAATCTCTGCACCGGCGAAACATATAAGAATGTCGTCAAATTGACATTCGCCAAGGGCGCCTCCCTGAATGATCCGGCCGGTCTGTTCAACTCCAGTCTTGACGGCAAGGTCAGACGCGCCATCGATATCCGTGAAACCGACAAGATTGACGAGGCCGCTTTGACGGCGCTGGTTCGCGCGGCTGTGGCGCTGAACCTCAAACGCGCTCGCTGATCGCTCCCACCGGAGGACAAACATGGTTGAGAAGAAAACGGCCAGGAAGAGTGACGACGAGGCTGAGGTGCTGGCAAAGATCGCCGCCATGCCGGCGCACTATCGCGCCATCGGCGAACGCTTGCACGCGCTGATAAAGCGCAGCGTGCCCGAACTGCTGCCAAAGCTGTGGTACGGGATGCCGGGCTACGCCCAAAATGGTCCGGTCATCTGCTTCTTCCGCGCGGACAAATACATGACCTTCGGCCTCACCGAGAAAGCAAACTTCAAGCGGGCTGAGGGCGCACCGCACCAGCTTATGGAATCCGCGTGGTTCTTCACCGCGCTGGACGAGGCGACAGAGGCCCGGCTGGCCGCGATCGTGCGCCAGGCGGCCGGATAAGCCAGTAAACTGCGCTTCCAACTGACACACTCGAACGACGACGACAATTGTTGTTGCGCGACCGAGGTCAAAGTCCTATGAATGCCCCGGTCAATTGGGTCAGCCACAGCATTGATTCACCAGAGTACGCAAAGCCTGAAGTCATAGGAGGTATCGACTATGGGTTTCCTTGTAACGTTGTGGGCGCCGATTCTGCTCTCGGCAGTCTTCGTCTTTGTGGTCAGTTCGGTGATCCACATGGTGCTCAAGTACCACGCCAATGATATGAAGCAGGTGCCGGATCAGGACACCGTCCAGGCCGCGCTGCGGCCGTTCAACATCCCGCCCGGCGACTACTTCCTGCCCCGGTGCGATTCGATGAAGGATATGAAGACGCCGGAGTTCGAGGCCAAGCTCGCCAAAGGGCCGGTCGTGGTGATGACGGTTCTCAAGAGCGGCTCGATGAACATGGGCTTGAGCCTGTTCCTGTGGTTCCTGTACAGTATCGTGATCAGCATCTTCTCGGCCTATATCGCGTGGCACGCGGTCCAGCCGGGCGGATCGTATCTCAGCGTGTTCCGCTTCGTCGGCTGCTCGGCCTTTATGGGATACTCGCTGGCGTTGCTGCAGAACTCGATCTGGTACGGGCGCAGTTGGTGTTCGGTACTGAAGTCGGTGTTTGACGGCTTGATTTTCGCGCTCGTGACGGCCGGCACGTTTGGCTGGCTGTGGCCGAAGATGTAACCTCGCCGCCAAGAGCTGACCACCGAGCAAATCAGTTCGCTCGCAGCACTACTCGACCAGGGGCAGTTTCGTGCGCCCGACCCAGCGGGGCGCCGAATCAATTTCCTGCCGGAGCAGAAGATTCAATTGCGCTGTATGATGCTGCACGTGACGGAGATTGTAGAGAAGCACTTCCAAGACGGGATAGTCCTGTCGAAAAGTCGTCTGAGAATTTTCAAACAGGCTCTGGTCGCTCAGTGAATTGATGAAAGCGCGGCACCGGTTGCGGCAGTGATTGAGATAGTCAAGCAACTCCGTCTTGGTGTAGACGCGCGGGGGGATCAAGCCGCGGTCGTCGAACTCTTCCTTCCCAAATGGCGCCGGCGGCTGGAAGTCCTCTTCCGCCGTGTTGGACAGGAAGTAATCGGTCCAGAAGAGTACGTGGTAAGCGTTGTACCAGAACTCCGGTTTGTAGGTATCAAGGGTTTTCAGCTCGGTCGCGCCGGCGTTCCAATTTTCCGGATGCGACCACAACTGGTCGGGGCACATTTCCATGGCGTTGGCCAGCATGTCGATTGCTGCGCCGAGCTGGTTCCAAAGTAGCAAAGCAAGTTTGGAGTTCATACGTTCCTGTTCCCGGTTGATCAGTTGACGGGGAAGCAAAGTGGATATCCTTGATCCATAGCTAAAGCAAGATACGACCAGGCCGCTCTCGGCACAATGCCGAAAATTTCCCGGGTGGCCGGGGGTGGCGAGGCCGCCCGGCAAGTGCGCCGGAACCGCGCTACTGGTCTTCGATCACCGGGCCGCGGTCCGCCCCCTGCAGCGTATCGGCCCGCGCGGTTGCGCTTTTCGCCGTCCCCAGTACCGTCGTGCCGCCGCAACTGTGCAAGGTCATCGCCTTGGTGATCGTGCGGGCGCCGGCGTAGGAGCCGGAGTAGATGCGCAGATGCCCGCCGGTCGGGACATTGGTCGTGCCTTCCGTGATCGTGTTGAACGGATTCCCGCTGCTGCCGTCCTCGAAACCGGACGCCGTCAACTTGACGTAACGCGACTGCGACAGGCTGTGGCCCATATCCTGGAAAATCCCGAGACAGATCAAGTCGGGCGTGTGAATAATCGGTTCATCGTACTCCGGCGTAATCAGCTCCCAGACCGACTCGCTGAAGGTGGCCTCATCGATATGGCTGATGCTCGAGCCGCCGTCCCAGGGCGTCGGCGCGTAGATCGGCAGGCGGAAGGTGCCGCCGAAGTCGTGCGTGTACGCATACTTGGCGATCGCGCCGTTCCAGAAAACGTTATGTCCCGTCACTACTGATGGTGAAACCGGCTTGTTGATCAGCAACGTGCCGGAGCTGTCGACCAGGTAGCGATCATAAATGACGGGGTAGAGCGTACCGTCATAGTCGAGGCCCCAGGTGCCGGTGCTCTTGAAGGAGGCGACCATGCCGAAGCCGTGGCACATCTCGTGCAGCGTCACCATCATGAAATCAACATCATTCCCGGGGTTGGCATCATTGCCGTAATACCAGTCGATGCTCCCGAGCACATAGGAGTTGTCGACATCGCTGTTGTAATCGACGGCGATCTCCGCGCGATCGGGGTCGATATCGACACCGCCGACGATTTCCGCAAGCGCCGATGGGTACCAGGTTTGCGCGACCGGGGCATTGACTGGTTCGTAGCGCCACTGTTCTGGACCGCTGGATGCGAGCGTGGCGCTGCCCGGACCGCCGCCACGCGGCGTCATGCTGGCGGCGATGGTGATTGTTGCCGGGCCCTGCAAATACGATGCCCAGATTGCCAATGCCTGCGAGAAAGCACTGCGTCGCGCCGAACCGAGCGTGGCATCATAGAAGCCTTCGCCGGTGCTATCCTGATAGTCAATGGAGATGGTGATATTTCCGCCGACTTTGACGGCATCGGGTAGGTTGTTCTCATTGATGCCCTTGCCGTGGAATTCCGAATAGGTGGGGAGCGTCATCGGCGGCGGCAATTCCAGCGGCTCGCGATTCGGATTGTACACGTAGATGTCCACCGGATGATCCAGGTTCCAGAGCTGCGCCGTGAATAGCCGCTTGTCGCTTGATTGAGCCAGCGACACCGCGGCCAGCATCAGCGCCAGCGCGGCTGCGAGCACAGTCCAGCGCCGGTTACGATTCAGGTGAGAGAGTTTCATAATCATTCTTCAACTTTCTTCCCGCATCGCCGTCACTGGAGCGAGACCAGGATGAGGACCAGTCCGGTGCCGGAATCCAGCGCCGACATCGCCTTGCCGATCACGGCGCCGTAAGCGCGAGATCGATCGGAGGCGACCATGGCATGCCCGGCTGTGGGTGACGTTGTCAGCAAATCGCCGGGTTTGATGGCGCCGAAGCCGGCATCCGCCAGACAGTAGACGCGGCCGCTGATGGCGACCTTCTGGCCACCCGCGTTGACGCCTTTCTGCGACAGCGTGATGCCGGGGTTAATGCCGCCTGCGCCGCTCACCACACCGGCGACGCGCGCGTCGTAGGGCGAGGAGGCCAATTTCAGTCGGCCGGGATTGTCTTCATCGATGACGACCAACGCTCCGGGCGAAATTGCGTCTGCCCCGGAGATTTCGAACGGCTCGGCGACATCGCTGCCGCCGGTGAGTTCCAGCTCCGGACATATGGCGCGCCCGTCGTCAGTTACACGGAAAACCGCGGTCGAGACATCGCCGGCATCGATCCAGACGCAGCGGAAGATATCGCCGGTGCCTTTCTGGGCGGCAACCAAAGCGGGATAGCTCGAATTGACGTAGCAGTACGCAGCGGTCCCGTTAGTGCTGGTATTTTCGGCGTAGATCGTAGAACCGCTATAGGTGCTGCTGGCGCCTTTGACGTACAACCGGTGACTGCCGGGCGTTGTCATGCCGATGCCGACATTGCCGTTTTCCAGCCAGGTCATCGCTTCAACCGAGCCGCCGGTACTGTAGAGCGACAAGGCGCCTTCGGCGAAATTCGCGGCGGAATAGAGGTCCTGCCGCAGGTGCCAGGTGTTGGCCGGCGTCTGAATTCGCAAGCCGGTTTGGCCCCAGGTGGTGGCGTCGGAGTTTTGAATCTTGAACCAGCACGCGCCGCCGGCGGTGGTATTCTCTATGTGCAGTTTGTCATCGACCGACATCGTGCCGATCCCGACGCGCTTGTTGGTATTGTCGAATTTCACCCAGTTGCCGTCGACCGGATGACCGATGAATACGTTCCCGCGCGTGTTGAAGTAAACGCCATTGCATTCAAGATGCAGATTGCCGCTAAGCCCGCGGACGTAGGTCGTATCGTTGCCGAAGTAGATATACCCCGATGGATAGATGCCGATATCGCCGCCGACATTCAGCTTGCCCAAGCGCGAGGCGGTATTGATGGCTATCGTATCGGCCGCTGAAGTGAGACCAACCACGTTGCCGCCGTCGGTCCAGCCGCTGAGGTTGCTGCCGACCTCGTCGGCGCCGGCGTCCCAGGCCGAACCGGTCCACTTAATGACCTCGCCCGCAGCGGCGCCGTTCTGACTAAGGTCGACGAATTGAATTGTGCCGTTGAGAATCTTGGCGCTGGTGATGGCATTATCGACGACGGCTTTGGCGACCGCCGCCGAGTCGGTGCGCTGCGACTTGAAAGCATAGGTCGACGACACGATCGGCAACGCCTGCATCATCACGGCGCCGTCGCCGATCTTGATCCCCAACCAGCGTTCCTTGCCTTCAAACTGCGCCATGAGATTCGGGTTGATCGAGCCGAGCAAGACGGTGAAGAGACCGTTGGTGATCTTGACCGCGGGGTGGGTCTCCTCCCAGAGCTGAGCGGTTCCGAGCGAATCCTCGTAAAGGACGAAGGTGATGTTGGTGACCGAATCGACCGGTTGTCCGAGATCGTTGGTGAGCCGCCCCTGATAACTGATGCGCGACGGAACGTCGGCATAAACCGCAGCGCTCGCCGCGGCCAGCACGATCGCTATCGCCGCGATCGCGAGCACACGTGCTTTCATGAGAAAAACCTCCCTGAGTGCTAATGATGACTTTGCGCGCCAATGCGGGAAGCGGAATCGCGGTTGTGATTGGCCAAGCGGATTAATTGGGTTCTATGAGCGGTATAGCACCGCCGGGGCGGATTGTCAAGAATAAATCGTGGAGTACAAACGCTATAAACCGTTGCCGGCAGACGATGGCAAGGCTCCAGCGAGTGCGGCCGGCGCTGTTCTCGATCTTGGGGGCCGCGGACGACGGGGCAGTTCAGGATGCCGCGTATTTCTTGATCGCTTCCATCAGGACGATCGCGTGATTCTGGTCGGGGTCGGCCGCGGCGTACAAGAGCGTGACTTCCCCAGTGCGCGCCCGGGCAGCAAGCTCACGCAAGTGGTCCGACTGCGCTTTCAGTTCAGCCAGATAGCGCTGGCGAAATTCCGCCCAGTGACTGCGATCGGCATGATACCACTGCCGCAGTTCGTTGGAGGGCGCCAAATCCTTGGCCCATTCGTCGAGCCCGGCGCGATCCTTGCTGATACCGCGCGGCCAGAGTCGGTCAACCAGCACCCGGTAGCCGTCGCGAGGATCTGGAGCATCGTAGACTCGTTTCAGTCTAATTGACATACGCACAAATATTGTACGAAGCGCATCGCGGCGGCTCAGTCGAAATTGTGTCGCGACCGGGGCAGTTGACCCCGGTCGCGTGAACGGTCTTTATGCCGGATGGATGTTGCGATTGGTGCGGAAGAGGTTGTGCGGATCCCAGGTCTTCTTGATCGCACCCAGGCGTTGCAGTCCCTGACGCAGCGCATCCTTCGTGCGCTCGGGGCCGTCGTCAGCGGTGAGGAAGTTCAGATACGTGCCGCCGGTAGAAAACGATTTCATGTCGTTCCAGGCCGCGCGCGCCCATGCGACATTAGCCTGATCTGCCTCCGGATGTTCCCACGACCCGGCGATGTTCAGCACGAAACGCGCGTCGCGGTTGCCGACCGCCGAGTGGTCGTTGGGCAGTTCGTTCAAGGCGCCGCCGAGCTGGAAGAAGATCACCGCCGAGTGCGGTGAGACAATCTTGGCGGCATGCGCCATGAACTTGTCGGTAAGTTCCGGTCTAATCTCGGCCAGGTACTCGCTCTTCCAGTAGTAGCGCCGACCTTTCGGCTGGGTGGCATCCAGCAGCGATTGCAATTGCGTATATGGGCGGCGCACGAGGATGTCACCGATCGGTTTGCCGAACGATTTGATCGGTGCGACCGCTTTTTCGGCGTCCTCAAGCTTGCCGCTATGGCAGGCCATCATCGCCACAATCGGCTTGCCGTGCATCTCCTTCGGCAGCCATGGCGCCGGCGGCGCCGGACGCATCATCGCTACCAGGGTCATCTCTCGCGGCGCGGATGCCGCAAGGTCGCGGAAGAACGCCAGCACCTTGGGCGCATCCTCTGCCGGCCAAGCCACTACGCCGCCGACAATCTCCGGACCGACGGGATACAGCTTGTAGTCAATTCCCGTGACGACGCCGAAGTTGCCGCCGCCGCCACACAGTCCCCAGAAGAGGTCGGGGTTTTCGGTCCGGCTGGCGCGCACCAGTCGGCCGTCCGCCGTGACCAATTCCATCGCCAGGACATTGTCCGTGGTGTAGCCCCAGCGGCGGGTCAGATAACCGAAGCCGCCTCCGAGGGTCAATCCGGTCACGCCAGTCAGTGAGACAAAACCGAGGACGGCCGCCAGACCATGCAATTGCGTCTCGCGGTCGACGTCACCCAGCAGGCAACCCGCCTGTGCGCGCGCCACGCGCTGCTGGGGATCGACCCAAACGCCGCGCATGAGCGACATATCAAGCATCATCGCACCGTCGGCCGTGGCCAATCCGGCGATGTTGTGCCCGCCGCCCTTGATACAAAGGAGCAGATCATGTTCGCACGCGAAGTTGACACACGCGATCACGTCGGCCACGCCGAGACAGCGCACGACCAGGGCCGGATGTTTGTCGATCATGCCGTTCCAGACTGTGCGCGATTCTTCGTAGCGTGCATCTCCCGCGGTGAAAATCGGCCCCTTGATGCGCGACCTCAGCATATCGAGCGCGTCCTGCTTCAGTTCGATCGCGCGATTCGCCATCGTCTGTACTACCATAAGTCAAATTCCTTTCCTGTCGGAAGCCGCTGATCACATGAAAAGCCACAACTGGTCTTGGCGAAAACGCTCCGGCCTCCCACCGCTGGAGATGGTTGACACCGGCAGTGAGTGCTGGCAATGCTATTGTATATCTCATAGGTCGATTTTGTTTCAAAAAAGTCGCATCTGACGGAATTGAAGAACTTGCAGAGATCCACACGGACGCAGGCGAGTTTGGATTAACTAAGATTAACGCGGAGAACTGCTTGCGATGCGATTTTCCCTGCAATTGTGTTTCATGCAACGCCAGCCTTGTTGTACTATGAGGCGGTGGACAAGAAAATATGAGATTGCCGTGACAAACCCAAGCGAGACTTCCCTCTTCGCCGACTCATCACTGCGTGAGGCTGGTGAGATTGCGGCAGCGCTCGGCGTCGATCCCGAGCACGGGCTGACTAATGCCGAGGCAGCTGAACGCCTGCGGCGCGACGGCCGAAATGAACTTATCAGCTCCCCACCGGTTCCGGCGTGGCGCAAGTTCCTGCACCAGTTCCGCGATCCCCTGGTTTATCTGCTTCTGGCCGCCATTGCGATCTCGGCGATTGCCTGGGCGCTTGAGGGTGCCCACGGTGTCCCGATCGATGCGCTCGTCATCCTGACTATCGTTGCAGCGAACGCCGTGTTGGGCTATCTGCAGGAGGCGCGCGCCGAGGATGCCGTTGCGGCCCTGGCGAATTTGACCGCCGCCACCTCCGCGGTGCTGCGCGAGGATCAGGTCGAACGAATCCACACTGACGAATTAGTCAAGGGCGACATCCTGGTTCTTAACGAAGGCGACAGTGTCGGCGCCGACGCGCGTTTGGTGCGCGCAATCAATTTGCGGGTCGCCGAGGCGTCCCTCACCGGCGAGAGCGAATCGGTGACCAAGCGCACGGCGAAGCTGGCAAAGCGCGCGGCGCTGGCGGATCGCGACAACATGGTCTTCAAAGGCACGGCCGTCACGCAAGGGGTCGGGCGCGCGATCGTCACCGCCACCGGCATGGACACGGAAATGGGCAAGATCGCCCGGCTGCTGCAGACGACGCGGGAAGACCCGACGCCGCTGCAGCGCGAAATCGAGCGGCTCGGCAAACGGCTGGGGATAGCGGTGATCGCCATTGCCGTCATTGTGGTCGCGACAATTGTCCTGGTGTTCGGCGTCAAGACGCCCGCGGCTGCGGTGGGGGTGCTCATGCTCGGCGTCTCGCTCGCCGTCGCCGCCGTGCCGGAGGGGCTGCCGGCGATCCTGTCGGTCGTGCTGGCGCTCGGCGTTCAACGGATGGCGGCGCGCAAGGCCATTGTCAAAAAACTCTCGTCGGTCGAGACGCTCGGCTCGGCGTCGGTGATTTGCTCCGACAAGACCGGGACTCTGACCAAAAGCGAAATGACAATTGAACGGATCGTCACCGTTTCCGGCGAAGTCTCTTTGACCGGCGTCGGCTACCACCCCCAAGGTGAAGCCGTTACAGTCAGCGGTGCGGCGATCGATCCGAAGCTGCTCATGGAGGCGCGGTTGGTACTGAGCGGTGGGAGTCTGGCGGGCAATGCCTCCCTGCGCGAGCGCGACGGCGATTGGGAGATTCAGGGCGACCCGACCGAAGCGGCATTTCTGGTAGCGGCGCACAAGCTTGAGGGTACCCGCGCGCACACGGCGCAATTTGAACGGCGCGGCGAAATTCCGTTTACGTCGGAACGCAAGTTGATGTCCACGCTGCAACACGACGGCAAGACCGGGCGTGTTTCGCTGGTTTCGAAAGGTGCGCCCGACGTACTCCTGCGGCGCTGCACGGCGGTGCGAGTTGGTGAGGACGTCGTTCCGCTCGATGAGAAGCTTCGCACCGCGGCGCTCGCCGCAGTGGAGCGGCTGTCGGCCCAGGCGCTGCGGACGCTCGGTGTCGCCTACCGGCGCGTCGAGGATCCGGCAGTCGCCAACGGCGCCGGTCCGCTCACGGATTCGCTGGAGACGGAACTGATTTATCTGGGCGTCGTCGGCATCATCGATCCGCCGCGTCCGGAAGCCGCCGTCGCCGTCCGCGAGGCGCAGCGTGCCGGCATTCGCGTCCTGATGATCACCGGCGACCATCCGGTAACAGCGGCACGGATCGCCGGTGATCTCGGCATCGTCGTGCCCGGTGCGCGCGTGCTGACCGGCATCGAACTGGACGAATTGGACGAGAGCGCCTGGCGCGCGGCCGTGCGCTCGACTTCGGTGTACGCCCGCGTAGCACCGGAGCACAAGCTGAGAATTGTCGATGCGCTGCAGGCCGACGGCAACATCGTTGCCATGACCGGCGACGGCGTCAATGATGCGCCTGCACTCAAGTCGGCCGACATCGGCGTTGCCATGGGGATCACCGGCACCGAGGTGACCAAGGAGGCGGGCAAGTTGATTCTCGCGGACGACAACTTCGCGACGATTGTGGCGGCCGTCCGCGAAGGCCGGATCATCTTCGACAATATCAAGAAATTCCTGCGCTATCTTCTGGGTTCGAACATGGGGGAAGTCCTGACGGTATTTCTCGGCGTCGTGCTCTCGGGCATCATCGGGCTGGCCTCGGAGTCCGGCGGCTTCTTGCTGCCGCTGCTGGCGACGCAGATCCTCTGGATCAACTTGATTACCGATTCGGCGCCCGCGTTGGCGCTGGGAGTCGACCCTGAGACCGAAGACGTGATGGCGCGGCCGCCGCGCCGACTCGACGCACGCGTGATTGACGGCCGGATGTGGGTGGAGGTGCTGACGACGGGGCTGGTCATGGCAGTCGCAACGCTATTGACGATTGACCTCTATCTGCCCGGAGGAGTGATCGCCGGCATCGGGCCGCTGGAGGTGGCGCGGACCGCCGGATTTACGGTGCTGGTGCTAGCCCAGCTCTTCAACGTCTTCAACGCGCGCTCGGCGACGCTGAGCGCTTTTCAGGGAATGTTCGTCAATCGCTGGCTTCTGGGAGCAGTGCTACTCGGTCTGCTGTTGCAGCTTGCCGTCGTGCACCTGCCGTTTCTGAATGCGGCGTTCGGCACTGCGCCGCTGACGGCGGGGCAGTGGCTGGTCTGCGCGCTGATGGCCTCATCGGTGCTCTGGATCAGCGAGCTGCGTAAGTTGATCCTCCGTTGCATGCGCGGGACGGACGCCACAGCATGATGGAATCCGGTATCACAAGATTGCCTGCTATAAACGAAAACCGGGAGCCGCTGGCGACTCCCGGTTTCTAATTCACGTCAGCGACTTATCCCTTAGCAGGGCGCCGGTCCGCCGGAGAAGATGTAATTGATCAGGTAGACCGCATCGGAGATGTTGACCGCACCGCTGCAATCCGGGTCGCCGGCCGCCAAGGGTGTGGGTGCCGGTCCGCCGGAGAAGATGTAATTGATCAAGTAGACTGCGTCGGAGATGTTGACCGCGCCGCTGCCGTCGGCATCGCCGGAGACGTACAACTGCGGCGCGATATAAAAGGTCAGTGTTTTGGTATCGGAGCCGCCGCTGATGCCAGTGGCTTTGATCGAGACCGCAACCGCGCCGGTGTCGGTCGGTGTGCCGCTGATCACGCCGGTCGCCGTATTCAACGTCAGTCCAGCCGGAAGACTTCCCGACATGAGCTGGAACGTGTACGGCTTGGTCCCGCCGCGGACGATCAGCGAGTCGGCATAGGCCGTCCCCTCGCTGCCGGCCCGGAGCGTGTCATAGATGATGTGCACGGCATACGATTCGGTCGAGGTCGATTTCAAGATCCAATCGTTGCGGTCGATCACGACCGAGGTCGGCGGCATATTGGTGCCGACCAGGTCGAAGATATAGTCCTGGTCGCGCTGCGTGTTCGGCACGGCGAAGTCGTGATAGGTGCCGTTATACACCGAGATATCGACGTTGGGCATATTGAACACCGTCGGATTGGTGCTCTGATTCTGCCGCACGTGCACGTAGACGCGGTACGAATTGGCCGAGGTCTGGTCGTAAGCGAACGACATGGTATAGCGCGGATAATAGGTGCCGTAAATCCAGTTGTCGAAGAAGGGATGCAGGTTCATGCCGGTGACTTCCTCGCACAGGTCGCGGAAATTCTCCGTCGATACGTCTTTCCACTTGTAGCGCGGATCGTCATAGTAGGTCTGCAGGATGTCGAAGAAATTCGCGTCGCCGACGACATGCCGCAGCATGTGCAGGACCCACGCACCTTTGTCATAGACGCGGCTGGAGAAGATCGACCAGACATCGGTGGTATCAGTGCAGTAGATCGTGCCGCCGGAGGTGTAGCGCATGCCGTTCATGTAGCTGCGCAGATCGGCAAAACTGCCGGTCGACTCGAACCAGAGCGCCTCGACGTAGCTGGCGAATCCCTCATTCATCCAGATATGGTGCCAGTCGCGGCAGGTGATCATATCGCCCCACCACTGATGGCCCATTTCGTGCACAATGATTGACTGCGAGTAGTTGTTGTTGATGATCGAAGTATTGGTCTGATGTTCCATGGCGCCGCCCCAGTTGAACATCGACATCGCGTACTTCTCATTGATGAAGGGATAGAGCCCGAACAGCCGCGAGAGCGTATCGAGCATGGATACTGTTGGTGCATAGCCGGATTGTGCGGCCGCCAACTGCGAAGGATAGACCCAGAAGTCGACCGGCATCGAATCATTGACATCGTAGTGGAACCAGTTGCGCCAGTGCGAGTAGTTCGACATCGCCAGGCTCACCAGGTAGGTCGCGATCGGATACCGCGCCTTCCAGTACGTCTGCCGCGTGCCGTTGCCGAGGTCGATGTTGCCGACCATCGTGCCGTTGGAACTGCAGAACAGGTTGCTGGGATAGGTGATGATGATGTCCACCGAGTCGGCCTTGTCGTCCGGATGATCCTTGCACGGCCACCACGTGCGCGCCAGGTATGGCTCCGAGAGAGTGGAAATCACCGGATTGCCGCCGTAGCTGTCGAAGGAGAATGCCTGGAAGCCGCCTTCGATCGGATGGCCGTTGTAGTAGGTTACGACGGTGAATAATTGTCCCGAATCCACCGGCGTCGGCAGAAACGCCTTGACCACATTGCCGTTGCGCGTAAATGTTGCGACCGCGCCGTCGACACGGATCGAATCCACCGTCATGTTGGAGTAGAGGTCGATCTCGCAGAAAGTGACGCTGTCCTGAGTTGCCGCCGACTGCATATCGACGCGCGCCGTGATGATTTCGGTCGTGGTATTGACGCTCATGTCGATGCGGTAGAACTTGACATCATATTGATACTGCGTCGGAAGCGCGCCGCGGTCACCAAGTTGTTGAAGTAACTCGCGCGACTTCAGAAGTCCACGGGCCTTCCCCTGCCGCTCGAGTTCGTGAGCCTCGCGTGATTCTCGAATCGCCTGCTCGATCGGAATCTTCTCGAAATCAGCTGCTGATACGGAAGCGAATAGAGTTAGAAGAACGAGTGAAGCAACGGCGACAAAACTCGCCTTATTGATTCTCCGCCATAAAGTTGCGGGCACACTTTCCTCCGATCTTGTTGTCGAACCGGCGAAGTCCGGGCTCAGGGAACACTTTGTTTTCATCTAGTTGTGGTCGAGTTGAGACCAAGTCAGGGCAATCCAAAACGAGAGTAATTCTGTCGCCGCAGCGGTAGCTCGGGCGGCGAACTGTTAATATTGAGTAATATACCGATTCTCGTCAGTTAGTCAAGCGGGGGCTTGGGGCAGGCCGGTGCTCGGCCTTTCAACTCCGGTGGCAAGCTATGGAGCTGCAAATGCTTACAATGAAATCCGCCGAATGCGATTGACAGAGCACCCGATTCACGCATAACAATGAAGCAAAGAACGCAGAAAGGATGATTCGATGGATGACCAGTTGAAGCGAGTCCTATGGAGGCAATCTGGCGCCGCCGTCGCCATGCTGGAGAACGCCGTCCACCGCTGCCCGGAAGATGTCTGGCGGGGCAAGGGCGGGGATTTCTTTGACTTCTGGTATTTGGCGTCGCACACGGCGTTCTGGCTCGACTACTATCTGGCCGAGTCGACCGAGAGTCTTGCGCCGCCGCCGCCGTTCGACTTGGAGGAACTCGATCCGACCGGCGCCCTGCCACCGCGCGTTTACACTCAGGCAGAACTACTCGAGTTATTGCGGTACGGGCGCGAACGCTGCCACGCGTTTATCCAGTTCCTGACTCCGGAAACGCTCGATCAAGACTGCGGTGCACGGCGCCCGGGTTTGACCAATCTTGAGTTGTTGCTCTACACAATGCGCCACGTACAGCATCACGCCGCGCAGCTCAATCTCATGCTGCGTCAGCGAATCGACTCGGCGCCGAGTTGGGTGGGGTTTACCAAGGCGAGAATCGATTAATTCGTGAAAATTGGGGCGAGGGGTAGAAAATTTTGGAGAAATCGGTTGACAAGAAACTGGATTAGATAGTTGATTTTGGCACCGGCGATTCACCGGCATAAGAAAGGTGGCACAGAGGAAAGTGGCTTTCAAAGGAGGTTGCCATGAATTCACGCACATCGTTGCTCATCGTTCTCGTTACACTTGTTCTGGGTTGGTCGGAACGAGCATGGCCCGACGACGATGACAACCGGCTTCAAAACATCGCTGATGCGGCCGGCCAGTTTAATGAACGCGGGTATCTCAAGTCCAATTCTTTCAGCCTTTCCGGCAATGAGGTAATCGGAGATTTCGCCGGAAACCTCATCTACACCCAGCGGCTTCTCTATCTTCCCGTGAGCGAGAACGGCCTGCACTGCGACCTGAAGCTTGCTTACAACGGAAACGTGGGACACACGGCTTTTGGCGCTCGCCAGGGACTCAACGGGATCATGCAAACACCCATCAATCTTCCGGAGTGGATACTCTCCGTCAATGGAATTGGTGTGCAAACTTTCAACTTTGAGAACGAACTCGTAACCTGGCGGAATGACACGAGTTCCACGGCGGATGCGTCGTACACCGACGACATAGCTGCGCACGTCGAAGGATATCACAAGTGCTACAGGGTACGCAAAGCGGCGAACGGCGCAACAAATGGTGTGATCAGCATCCTGTTAGAAGATGGGAGCATCAAAGAGCTCTACAGTATGGACATCGGCATTGAAGGACCAGCCTTCATGATCGGAGGCGAGTACAGCACATGCTCGAAGGACGACCCGGATCGTGGTTACTTGTGGAGCAGCTCTGATTCACTTCACGGCTTCTTCACGCTGTTTCGATCAGACGGAACGCAAGTTCTCTTTCAGATTTTCCAGCCGATCTACAAGACCGATCTCGATTGTGATGCCAGCTTCCCCAAGGGACGCGCCGACTATCCGCGAATTCTTCTGCCGGTGGAATTCCGCGACCAAATGGGTCACGCGGTCGAACTGCATTATAGCTTCATGCACGCGGGAATGACCGTGCTGGGCCGACCTTTCCTTGATTCCATCGGAGAGGTGGCTCTGGATTGGGACGATTGGAATCCGGGCACGACCGGCGGATTCGCGGTTGTCTACCGGGGAGTCACCTACTACCGACTCTACTACGCGGACGGTGTGCATTCGCCGCACTCTTCCGGCAGGGGTGTGAGCTGGATACCCACCTCTCGGGCCAATCGCGGACTGGTATGGTGGATTCGCGATTCTGAGAATCGCAGCACCGAATTCAGCTATCGGACGTATCAGAGGACTTTCGCCAATCTGAATTTTGCCGACGTCCTTCGGCACTTCAACGTGTGTAACGCCTCAGGCAAGGATGCAGGCGCATCCTACCAAATGCGGCCCTGGCGCCTGTGGGCGATCCACTATCCCGATGGCGGACATAAGAAGTTCTCATATATCCATGATGAGGCGACCGCCTGGGGGAATGATCATATCTACACCCCTACCGACACGATCACGGTCAGTTACGATCACACTGACGACTGTCTGAACGGTCTCACTCCGCTTTTCCCTTGTCGCAAGTCCTCATTCTTCGACCAGATTGGACGTGATCCCTTCTTCCTGAACATGGTTGTGGCGGCACGTGAGTTCTTGACGAATGGTCAGTTGGTGAACACAGACTCTCTGGACTACACCTGGAATGGAGGCGCAGACGATGACTACTGCATTGTGACCGGAGACATTTTCACTACTGAGCGCTGGTTCAGTCAGGACACCCTCTGGACTGATTATCGAACTGAGTATCAACAGCTGAAACACCGCCGTCTCGAGTACCATTACTTCCCCGAAAACGGCCTGTTCAGCAAGAACTCGCGGGATCGAGGTTGGTCGCTCAAGATGACTAAGTCCGTGGATAACGATTGGGGTCGTGCGCTAGAGCCGATCATCACCAAGCGCTATGCTTGGGATATCGACTGCAGTGGCAATGTCTGTACCGGGACGTTCCAGCTTGATACCCTGCGCACCAGCCATTCCGAAGAGCATTTTACTGAAACGTATGAATACGAGTGGCTTGGTGATCCCGGCGACGTCACCGTCAACAACATCATTCGCAAGACGGTCACGGATCCATGGGGAATTCGGTCCGAGACTTACTTCAGCCCCGACTACATGAATCTGACCAATCCAGCAACCGCCTACTACAATGGCTCGATTGTGGACAGTGTTCGTACCGTCCGTGATCTCGACGATCGCTTGCTGACGAAGGCTGCCACCCAGTACTATGGGCCGAATGCGGAACTCGGGTACAACGGCCAGGTATTCCGCGCAGTTAATTATCTGATCGATGACTCAGGCGTCATTGTCGATTCTACTGTCACAGCTTATGCATACCTCAAAGGTGGCAGCAGCTCTTCACAATTTCAGGGCGGGACCAAGTGGATCGTGAACCCGAACCAGGACACGACGTTCTTCGTCTTTCCATCCTCGACCGAGACCGTTACACGATACCGACTGGCCGACGACGGTACTCTGGACACTATCTCGGTCCCGGAGACCTTTGTCGACGCCGGTCCATTTTGGTTCAAGTCGGAGCGGCGTGCCAATGGGACAAGTCTCTGCGTTTACCAAAAGGTCGACGATCAAGGAAGGTTGCTTTGGACGGTCGAGCCGAACGGCTATCAATCCGAAATTGCGTACGACAATCTTGGTCGAGCAACAGCAATTACACTTCCCGGTGGATATGTCCCTGCCGAATTCTCGAATGACACGGCATGGTCAATGAAACTCGCTTATGATGATGAACATGCGGTCGATCCGGTCAACGTCCAGCAATCGATGCGTGTCGCAAGAGATGAACCAGAACAGCGCACCAAAGCCTGGTTCGACGGCCTGTCACGCGCGACCCTGTCCGAGAGTCTCGGCGCCGACGGATCAAGCGACAGTGTCGTCACGGAACATGACTACGCCGGTCGCGTCTGCGCGGTGCGGGATCAGTTGGGGCATATCACCACATCGGCCTACGATTTCCTCGACCGTCCGGTCAGCACTCACTTCCCCGATCCCGCGCATTCTTCCGATTCGGTCAAGTATTCGGTATCCAATGCAGCGACCGTCGGCCTGACAACGCTGTTCAGCTTTCCCGAAGACATAGTCTTTATCAAGGAGTGCCTCGACGAGAACGGGCATGTTGTCCGCGAAGTCACCGATGTCCGGGGCAAGCTGCGCTTGCGCCAAAGCTATGACAGCACCAATGCGATCGTAACCTACTTCGACTACGATGATTTGGGGAATTTGACGCGGGTCATCAAACCGAACGGCGATGAAGTCCGCTACAAGTACAATTCATTCGGGCAGCTGATTGAAGAAGAGGCGGCCGACCTGCTCGACAGTTCCGGAACCGGCAATTACGGTCGCATCACTTACGAGTATGACAAAAACGGCAACCTGATCCGGAAACAGGATGCGACGCTGCGCGCCGGCTCGAGTTCGTACACCGAGAAAATCTACTACGATTACGACGCGCTTGATCGGATCACGGCGAGTGGTCTCGAGGCGAGTCAGGGCTCACAGTCGTCTAAGACACCGGTATCGCGCTACTTCTATGATCAGCTAGCGTCCGAGTTGTCTGTTGGGCGACTGTCGCTTGTTTTCACGTCTGATCTCAGTTCTCGCAGCAACTACGCCGAGCGCTATCACTACGACGGCCGCGGCCGAGTCAAACGGCAGGTCAACTACTTCCAGGCCGTACTGGATTCGACTTATGTAACTGGTACCGGTTGGGTCTATTCGTGTCACGGCGACAGCATGGTCGTGCGCTACACCTATGATTGGGCGGACCAGCTTCGCTCCATCACCTATGCGGACGGTTCGATCGTACGATACGACTACGATGAACGCGGTCGACTCACCAAGGTTGGCGGTGCCGAGCCAGGCGAAGTGGATCGCTATGCCCGCCTGACCCACACGCGACGCGACGAACTTGAGAGCATGGAAATCGGTGGCGCCATCCAGCACCTGGATTACGCCTATAACGAGCGCGGATGGTTGCAGTCGATCAATGACGGAGTCTCGGGGGGGGCTGCTCCCGATGACTTGTTCGGCCAGCGGCTCTACTATTATGATCATCCGTACTCCCAGATGCCGTGGCCGGCGCAGTACAACGGCAATGTCTTCTGCCAGAAACTCTCGATCGCCGGTGATGAGAAACGATTTGCTCACCGCTACGACAAGAGCGATCGCCTGCGCGAGTCTCTAATTGAAGCCTTCGAGTTCGAGTCGTTCAACTACGACGGCAACGGCAACATCACTTTCGCCTCGAAGTTCACGACCGAGGGCACAATCGCCAAGGACTATCGCTACGCCGCGGGCACCAATAAACTCACCGTCGCCGATCGCCAGCACTGGCTGGTCGACGATACACTCACCTATGACCACAACGGCAACGTCATCCGCCACTCGGGGAAGAAGGCGCGATTCTACTTTGATATCCTGAACCGACTCGTGAAGACCGAGATTAGCGGTAGCTGGGGAGTCGACACGGTCTGGTACGGCTATAGTGCCGGCGGTGAGCGGATCTACAAGGAGTACTTCTATCACTTCCGCCGTGAGTGTAGTGGCGAGCGATCAGGCGAGGAGCGTTCACGCGGCCCGGGCGAAGGCGATTCCACCTCGCTTTGGTGCACCGACACGGCACGAACCTTCACCTACTATGTCCTCGGCCAGGGTAAGGTTCTTGCGGAACAGACGTCGCCGGCTCCTTCCGGCGCTGCCCGCAGGTTTATCTATGCCGGCGGGACTCGGATTGCCATGCGTGACGCCTCCGGCAAGCTGCACTATTATCTGAGTGACCACC